>NZ_JBVHOQ010000009.1:0-235321 GCF_055568375.1 Streptomyces sp. NPDC026062 | reverse complement strand
GCGGGCTCGAGGACCTGCGCGGGAGCGGCGTACGGGCGGTCAACACCTGGGACTTCGCCGAGCAGGACCTGCCGGAGGGCGGCGGGCACGCGGTGTGGTCGCGCACGCGGGCCACCACCTGGCGCGGGCCCGGCGACGTGGGGCTGTTCCGGCGCGCGCCCGCCGACTCGCCCGCCGCTCCGGCAGACCCGGTCGGCCGGGCCCCGGGGACGGCCGCGCCCCGCAGGGCGCGCCCTTCCACGCGGTCCACCCGTCGCAGTGCCGATCGAAGACGGTACGGACGAACCGCCGACCGCCCCACTGACGTCACCCGGTCGTGAACGCAACGCACGTAAGTACGCGCGATCGTTGCGCCGGGCACTCTTGTTGAGCTCCCGGCTGTTCCGGCACGGTGGCCAACCATGGGACGAGAGCAGTGGAAGAAAATCTGGGTCGGCTCCGCCGGCAACATGGTCGAGTGGTTCGACTGGTTCGTGTACGCGACCTTCGCGGTGTACTTCGCGGACTCGTTCTTCCCCGAAGGCAACGAGACCGCCAATCTCATGAACACCATGGGCATCTTCGCCGTCGGCTTCTTCATGCGGCCGGTCGGCGGCTGGCTGCTCGGCCGGATCGGTGACCGCAGAGGCCGCAAGGCCGCGCTCACCCTGACCGTCACCCTGATGTCGGCCTCCGCGATCCTCATCGCGATCGCGCCGACCTACGACGTCGCCGGATACGGGGGCGTCGCCGTACTGATGCTGGCCCGGATGCTCCAGGGCCTCTCCGTCGGCGGCGAGTACGCGGCCAGTGCCACGTACCTCACCGAGGCCTCCGCACCCGAGAAACGCGGCTTCGCCTCCAGCTTCCAGTACGTGTCCATGACCGCCGGACAGCTCGTCGGCCTCGGCCTCCAGATCCTTCTGCAGCGCAACATGTCCGAGGCCGCACTGCACAGCTGGGGCTGGCGCATCCCGTTCGTCGTCGGCGCGCTCGGCGCGGGCATCGTCTTCTATCTGCGCCGATCCATGCTGGAGACCGAGGTGTACGCCGATTCCGGCGCCGCCGAGCAGGAGGACCGGGGCACGCTGAAGGTGCTGTGGCAGCACCGGCGCGAGGCGTTCCTGGTGATGGCCCTGACCATGGGCGGGACCGTCGCCTACTACACGTACACGACCTACCTCACGAAGTTCCTCTCCAAGAGCGCGGGCATGGACAAGTCGACCGCCTCGCTCGTCAGCTTCTGCGCGCTGTTCGTCTTCATGTGTGTCCAGCCGCTGGCCGGCATGCTGTCCGACCGGATCGGCCGCCGTCCGCTGCTGATCACCTTCGCCGTCGGCTCCACCTTCCTGACCGTGCCGATCATGACGATGCTCAAGCACGCCGACACCTTCTGGCCGGCCTTCGGCCTCGCCCTCCTGGCGCTGCTCGTGATCACCGGCTACACCTCGATCAACGCCTGTGTGAAGGCCGAGCTCTTCCCGACCGGCATCCGCGCCCTGGGCGTCGGTCTCTCGTACGCCGTCGCCAACGCGCTCTTCGGCGGCACCGCCGAATACGTGGCCCTGTGGTTCAAGAACGCCGGCATGGAGTCCGGCTACTACTGGTACGTGGCGGGCTGTGCCGCGGTCTCGCTGGTCGTCTACCTGACCATGCGGGAGACCCGTGACATCGACCTGAACCGGGTCTCCGGCACACCGGCCGGGGAGAAGGCGCCCGTGGCCGGAACGACCAGCGTCACGCCCGCATCCTGAGACGGGGCGGGGCACGGAGGCGGTCCTGTGCCAGACTGCCTCCGTGTCCTCGTTCGTCATGATTATCGGCAACAGGCGCGCCGGTCCGCAGTGACCGTTCCGTACCACCATGTACGGCACGGCCATCGTGCCCCAGACCCGCGCGCAGACCTCTCGCACCCGCGAGGGGTTTTTTCGTTTTCCGGCCCTCACCACCGGCCGGGGCGAGGCGCGCGGGATGATGGGGGCAAGTGGAATCAGATCGTCCGGATCCACTCATCCGACAGGAGTCAGACCAGCATGACCACCAAGGCCAAGGCCACCGACGACAGTTTCCATGTCTTCGACACCACGCTGCGCGACGGTGCCCAGCGTGAAGGCATCAACCTGACGGTCGCGGACAAGCTGACCATCGCCCGGCATCTGGACGATTTCGGCGTCGGCTTCATCGAGGGCGGCTGGCCGGGGGCCAACCCCCGCGACACCGAGTTCTTCGCCCGCGCGCGCCAGGAGATCGACTTCCGGAACGCCCAGCTGGTCGCCTTCGGCGCGACCCGGCGGGCCGGCGGCAAGGCGTCCGAGGACCCGCAGGTCAAGGCGCTGCTGGAGTCCGGCGCCCCGGTGATCACCCTGGTCGCCAAGTCGCACGACCGCCATGTGGAGCTCGCCCTGCGCACCACACTGGAGGAGAACCTGGAGATGGTGCGTGACACCGTCTCCTACCTGGCCGGCCAGGGACGCAGGGTCTTCGTCGACTGCGAGCACTTCTTCGACGGATACCGCGCCAACGCCGAGTACGCCAAGGCCGTCGTCAAGGCCGCGTCCGAGGCCGGAGCCGCCGTCGTCATCCTCTGCGACACCAACGGCGGGATGCTGCCGGCCCAGGTCCAGGCCGTCGTCACCACCGTGCTGGCCGACACCGGCGCCCGCCTCGGCATCCACGCCCAGGACGACACCGGCTGCGCCGTCGCCAACACCCTGGCCGCCGTCGACGCCGGAGCCACCCACGTCCAGTGCACCGCCAACGGCTACGGAGAGCGGGTCGGCAACGCCAACCTCTTCCCCGTCGTCGCCGCGCTGGAGCTCAAGTACGGCAAGACCGTCCTGCCCGAGGGCGCGCTCGCCGACATGACCCGTGTCTCGCACGCCATCGCCGAGGTCGTCAACCTCACGCCCTCCACCCACCAGCCCTACGTCGGCGTCTCGGCCTTCGCGCACAAGGCCGGACTGCACGCCTCCGCGATCAAGGTCGACCCCGACCTGTACCAGCACATCGATCCCGCGCTGGTCGGCAACACCATGCGGATGCTCGTCTCCGACATGGCGGGCCGCGCCTCCATCGAGCTCAAGAGCCAGGAACTCGGCATCGACCTCGGTGGCGACCGCGAGCTCATCGGCCGCGTCGTCGAGCGGGTCAAGGAGCGCGAACTCCGGGGCTACACCTACGAGGCGGCCGACGCCTCCTTCGAACTGCTGCTCCGTGCCGAGGCCGAGGGCCGGGTGCGCCGGTACTTCCGCATCGAGTCCTGGCGCGCGATCGTCGAGGACCGCCCCGACGGCACCCACGCCAATGAGGCGACCGTGAAGCTGTGGGCCAAGGGCGAGCGCATCGTCGCCACCGCCGAGGGCAACGGCCCGGTCAACGCGCTGGACCGGGCCCTGCGCGTCGCCCTGGAGCGGATCTACCCGCAGCTCGCCAAGCTGGAGCTGGTGGACTACAAGGTCCGCATCCTGGAGGGCCGCACCGGCACCGACTCCACCACCCGCGTCCTGATCACCACCGGTGACGGCACCGCCGACTGGGCGACCGTGGGCGTCGCCGAGAACATCATCGCCGCTTCCTGGCAGGCCCTGGAGGACGCGTACACCTTCGGGCTGCTGCGCGCCGGGGTGGAGCCGACGGAGTAACGCGGACGGAGGGGCGCGCACGCGCCCGGACGGCCGGCCGGTTCCCCGGCCCGCGGTCCGGGCGCGTGCGGTCCGGGCCTGTGCGATGAGGGCTTGTGCGGTCCGGGCTTGTGCGGTCCGGGCGTGCGAGGACGGCTACCCCAGGTGCCACTTCTGGTTGACCGCCCCGGTGCACGTCCAGATCTGGGTGCGGGCCCCGTTCTCCGTCGACCGGTCGGTCACGTCCAGGCACTTGTCGGCGGCCGTGTTGACGACATCGCCCGTCGAGGCGTTGTACGTCCAGCGCTGAGCCGAGGAGCCGTTGCAGGTGTACAGCTGGACCTTCGCACCGTCCGCCGTGGAGCCCGACGTCACGTCCAGGCAGGCGCCGAGCGTGCGGATGGAGCCGTCGCCCCGCACCGTCCAGCGCTGGTTGGCGGCGCCGGTGCAGTCCCAGAGCTGGACGGGGGTCCCGTCGGCGCCGGTGTTGCCCGTCGCGTCGAGGCACTTGCCGCCGGGGCCGGACAGGGCTCCCGACGCGCTCTGGCCCCCGGACTGCGTGCCCGACCAGGTGAAGGTCGCCGATGTGCGGGCGGGCAGGGAGTAAGTGAACTTGCTGCCACCCCAGTTGACCGTCATCTGCTGAGCCGAGCCGCCGCCGTTGTACGCGATCAGTGCCTTCGATCCGTCCGGGTTGCGCCAGGCGACGTTGGGCACGGCGGAACTGGCCGTGGAGGAGATCCGGGAGGCTCCCGGGCGGACGAACCCGGTCAGATGGCCCATCGTGTAGTACTCGATGTTGTAGTCGACCTGCCCGCTCCTGCCGTCCCCGTCGTGGACGGTGATCAGCCCGTCGCAGGTGCCGCAGCCGCCGTTGTGCGGGCCGCGGTTCTGGTCCACCGCCAGCGACCACTTGGTCACCGACTTCGCCCAGTTGCGGGTGTAATCGATGATGTTCAGCATGTCCTCGCGCTGCTGGTCGGCGATCCAGGTGCCACCCGAGTGCTCGGTCTGGAAGGCGTCCGTCGACGGGTACTGGTCGTGCACCGCGGTCTGCTTGGCGATGTCACCGCCGTACCCGTGCCACGCCACCCCGCCGAAGTTGGGGTGGTTGCGCACGGCGGCGTCGTCCACCGTGGCCGAGGCGTACGCGTCGTAGGTGTCCCAGTTCCAGTCGTGCGCCAGCACCTTGGTGGCCAGGCCCGCGGACGCCAGCTTCGGCAGCAGCTCGCTCTTGGTGAAGTAGGCGAGCCCGGAGCCGTTCCAGCTCATCGAGGGGTAACCGCCGCAGCACGTGGGCTCGTTCTGCGCGGTGACGTAGTCGACCGGAACGCCCTGGTCCCGGTAGGCCTGGAGGTACTTCACGAAGTAGTCGGCGTACGTACCGTAGTTCTCCGCCTTCAGCCAGCCGCCGTTCAGCTCCCCGCTGTCCTTCATCCAGCCGGGCGCCGTCCAGGGGGAAGCCACCGTCGTCAGGGCCGGGTTGAGCTGCCTGGCCTGTTTCGTCAGCGGCAGCACGTCCTCCAGATCGTGTGCGATCGAGAAGGACGCCAGCGACGGGTCGGTCTGCCCGGCGGGCATGTCGTCGTAGGTGTACCCGTACCGCGCCAGGTCCGAGCCGCCCATCGGGTTGCGTACGAACGAGAGCCCGATGCCCTCCGTGGGGGAGAACAGCTTCTTCATCGTGGCGTCCCGGGTCGCCTGGCTCAGCGCCCCGCTGCTCTTCATCAGGTACGCGGCGGTGTCGGTGAACGAGGCGCCGCCGCCGGTGAACGTCTGGTAGCGGGTGTTCTCGTCGACCGTGATGTTCGTACCTCCGCCGCCGTTCCCGGCGTCGAAGGCGATCGGGGTCTGCTTCTCCAGGCCCCGGGTGACATGACGGCCCCCGGAGTCGTCGGTGGTGGTCAGGGCGATGTTCACCGTCTCGCCCGCGGCCTGCGCGGCGGGGGAGGAGAGTCCGGTGAGGCCTGCGGTGGCGAGCGCTGCGGCGAGCAGTGCCCTGACCGCCCTTCCTGAACGGATCATGGCTGATGCCTTCCTCGGCGGGAGCGTGGGGGAGGTGCCGTGGGACGACACCGGAGTGAACTGCTCCTGGGTGCCCACGTCAAGAGCCTGTGCGTTCAGGAATTGAACGCGAGCGGCTTTCCCGCTGCTCGGAAGATGGGTACGGACCAATCTCGACGTGAAGTATTGACGGCCTTGTTCCAGCGGGGTTAACTCACGCCACCAACGCCGGTACCGGTTCCGGAACCGGTTGCGGTACCGGTTCCACCGTCGTCCGTTCGCTCTGTCCCGTTGTGTCCTGGAGGCCCTCCGATGCGTGTCACCATCGCTGATGTCGCCCGTGAGGCCGGCGTCAGCAAGACGACCGTCTCCCGGGTCATCAACACCAAGGGCGAAGTGGATGGTTCGACGGCCGCCCGTGTTCGTGAAGTGATCGCACAGCTCGGCTACGTGCCCAGTTCGGGCGCCGTCGGTCTGGCCCGCGGCAGCAGCCGTACGGTCGGCATGCTGGTGCCCTCCCTGACCTGGCCGTGGATGGGCGAGGTGCTTCAGGGCGTCGTCGACACCGTCGAGGCCGCCGACTACGGGCTGCTGCTCTTCACGTGCAACCGCGGGGCCGAGTCCGTGGAGCGCTTCACCAGCCAGGTGTCGGCGCGCGCCTTCGACGGACTGGTCGTGGTCGAACCCGAGAACACCATGGACCATCTCACCGCCCTGCACCGCGCCGGCCTGCCGATCGTGCTGATCGACGATCGCGGCCACCACCCCGAGTTCCCCTCCGTCGTGACCACCAACCACGAAGGAGGCGCGTCGGCGGCCCGCCATCTGCGGGACGCCGGCCGCACCAGGCCCCTGGTCATCACGGGCCCGCAGGACTTCGGCTGCGTACGCGACCGGCTGGAGGGCTTCGTCTCCGTGCTGCCCACCGACCTCGTCGTCCGAGGGGACTTCACCGAGCGGTGCGGGCGGCTCGCCGTGGAAGAACTCCTCGCCTCCGGCGTCGAGTTCGACTCCGTGTTCGCGCACAACGACATCACCGCGGCAGGCGTCCTGCGGGCGCTGCGCGCCGCGGGCCGGACCGTGCCCGGCGACATCGCGGTGGTCGGTTTCGACGACATCCCGATGGCCGAGCACACCGAACCGCCCCTGACCACCGTGCGCCAGCCCACCCGGCAGATGGGTGAGACAGCCGCACGGATGCTGCTCTCCCACCTCGGCGGCACGCCCGTACCCGACGCACCGGTCGTGCTGCCCACCGAACTGGTCGTGCGCCACTCGGCGCCCTAGCGACGCGGGCCGCCCCGCACCGCACCCGCAGAACCCGCACCCGTCCCGCCCGCACCGCCCGTACGCACCCGCACCGTCCGTACCCGGCGCGCCGAGCGCTGCCCGTTTCCGGATCTTCCAGACCCGCCAGTCCCTTCCTGGAGTCGCCATGTCCGCACGCCGTCACCACACGCTCCGAGCGGTCGCGCTCGCCACCGCGGTGGTCGCGCTCGCCGCCGGATGCTCGTCAGCCAACTCGAACCGCGGCAAGAGCGGCAGCGGCGCCTCGGGCGTCCTGACCCTCGGGAAGCCGGACGGGCCGCAGACGAACAACAGCAACCCGTTCCTGAACACTTCGGCGGGCGCCACCCTCGGCTACCGCTGGATGATCTACGAGCCGCTGGCCATGACGAGCCAGATCCGGCCCTCCGACAAGGCCGACCCGTGGCTGGCGACCGACTGGAAGTGGGACCTCAACTACACCAAGGTCACCTTCACCCTCGACGACCGCGCCAAGTGGGCCGACGGAAAGCCGCTGACCGCCGAGGACGTCGCGTTCACCTTCGGCCTGCTGAAGAAGCACCCGGCGCTCAACGCCGACGGCATCGCGTGGGGCGGGGTCGAGGTCCAGGGCAAGAAGGTCGTCCTGACCTTCGACGACTCTCAGTACGTCAACCAGAACAAGATCATCCAGCAGTACATCGTGCCCAAGCACATCTGGGAGAACGTCAAGAACCCGGAGACCTGGCCCAACCGCACACCGGTCGGCTCGGGGCCGTACAAGCTGAAGACGTTCACCCCGCAGACCACCACGCTGACCGCCACGCCCACCTACTGGAAGGGCGCGACGAAGGTCAAGGAGCTGCGCTACAGCACGTACAACGACAACAGCGCCGCCACCACCGCGCTGGCCGGCGGCAAGCTGGAGTGGTCGTTCGTCTTCATGCCGAACTACAAGCAGCTGTTCATCTCCAAGGACCCGGAGAACCACAAGCTGTGGTTCCCCTCCGGGCTCGGCATCCACGGCCTGTGGTTCAACACCGCCCGCAAGCCGTTCGACAACCCCGCGCTGCGCAAGGCCATGGCGATGGTGGTGGACCGCAACGCGATCTACACCCAGGCCGAGGCGACCCTCTACCCGGAGATCACCAACCCGACCGGCATCCCGCTGCCCGCGGGCAAGTCCTTCATCGCGCCCGAGTACCGGAACGCGACCACCGAGCCGGACGTCGAGGGCGCCAAGAAGGTCCTGGAGAAGGCCGGCTTCACCCTCAGCGGCGGTGTGCTGAAGGACCCGGGCGGCAAGCCGGTGAAGCTCACCTTCACCGACCCGGCCGGCTGGAACGACTACATCACCGGTCTGGCGATCATCAAGGACAACATCAAGAAGATCGGCATCGAGGCCAAGGTCAAGACGCAGACCGCCGAGGCCTGGGGCGCGGACGTGGCCAACGGCAACTTCGACGCCACCCTGCACTGGACCAACAGCGGCGCCACCCCGTACGACATGTACCAGAACATCATGGACGGCGCGCTGCTCCAGCCGATCGGAAAGCCCTCCCAGCAGGGCAACTTCGGCCGCTTCAAGAGCACCGAGGCGACCGAGGCACTGAAGGACTTCGCAGGCGCCACGACCGACACCGCCCGCACCGCGGCGATGAACACCCTGCAGAAGATCATGGTCGAGCAGGCGCCGATGATCCCGACGGCGGCCGCGCCCATCGGAGCCGAGTACTCCACCAAGAACTGGGTGGGATGGCCCACCGAGGCCGACCCGTACGCCGACCCGCAGCACACCCAGCGCTCGGCGCTGGAGATCGTGCTGAAGCTCAAGCCGTCGAAGTAGCACCCAGGGATCCAGGTACCGGCCATGTCTGAACAGCTCGAAAAGAACCACGTCGTGCTAGAAGCGCGCGGAGTCACCAAGCACTTCGCCGTACGGCGCACCGGCCGCGATCTCCTCGCGGGCAAGCGCCGAACCGTCCACGCCGTCGACGACGTCTCGCTGCGACTGCGGCGCGGCACCGTCACGGCACTGGTGGGGGAGTCGGGCTCCGGGAAGTCCACCGTCGCCAGACTGCTCGCCCAGCTGTATCCGCTCACCGAGGGCGAGATCCACCTGGACGGCCAGGCGGTGAAGGCCGGACGTGGCCGGTCCTTCCGCGGTTACGTACGCCGGGTCCAGCTCATCTTCCAGGACCCGTTCGCCTCGCTGAACCCGGTGCACACCGTGCGCTACCACCTGACCCGCGCCCTGAAGATCCATGGCAGGGCCGGCAGCGGCGACGCCGAACTGGAAGAGAACCTGACCGCTCTGCTGAACCGGGTCCAGCTGACTCCTCCTCATCAGTATCTGGACAAGTTCCCGCACGAGCTGTCGGGAGGTCAGCGCCAGCGCGTGGCCATCGCCCGCGCGCTCGGCGCCGACCCCCAGGTCCTCCTCGCCGACGAGCCCGTCTCGATGCTGGACGTCTCGATCCGGCTCGGGGTCCTCAACCTGCTGAAGGACCTCAAGGACCGCATGCACCTCGCGATCCTCTACATCACCCATGACATCGCGTCCGCCCGCTACTTCGCGGACTCCACCCTCGTGATGTACGCGGGCCGGATCGTCGAGGGCGGGGACAGCGAGACCGTCACCCAGCACCCCGCCCACCCCTACACCCAGCTGCTGATCGCCTCGGCGCCCGACCCGGACCGGGTGGCCGGCGAGGAGGAGCAGGAGGAGACCGGCAGCGGCGAGCCCCCGTCGCTCATCGACCCGCCGGCCGGCTGCCGGTTCCACCCCCGCTGCCCCAGGGCGATGGAGCGCTGCCGCACCGAACTGCCCCCGCGCTTCGACCTCGCCGACGGCCAGTGGGCCGCCTGCTGGCTGTACGAAGGATCCGCCGGCGCGGCCCCCGCCGACGACCACGAGAAGGAGGCCGCGAAGTGAAGTACCTGCTCCAACGGCTCGCCTTCTACCTGGTCACCGCCTGGGCCGCCATCACCATCAACTTCCTCATCCCGCGCATGATGCCCGGCGACCCGGTGCAGGCCCTCATCGCCCGCTTCCAGGGGCAGCTGGACACCAGCGCCATCGCCTCGCTCAAGGCCCTGTTCGGCCTCGACGAGAAGCAGTCGATCTGGCAGCAGTACACCGACTACTGGTCGCACCTGTTCCACGGAGACCTCGGCCTCTCCTTCACCTTCTTCCCCACACCGGTGAGCGAGGTCATCGCCCAGTCGCTGCCGTGGACGCTCGCGCTCGTCGGGATCACCACGCTGATCAGCTTCGTGCTCGGCACCGGCATCGGAGTCTTCACCGGCTGGCGGCGCGGCTCCTGGCTGGACAGCCTGCTGCCCGTCACCACGTTCATCTCCGCCATCCCGTACTTCTGGCTCGGCCTCATCGCCATCTCACTGTTCGCCGTGAAATGGCCGCTCTTCCCGGCCGCCGGCGGCTACGACAACGCGCTGGTGCCCGCCTTCGACTGGCCGTTCATCTCCAGCGCGCTCTACCACGGGGTGCTGCCCGGCCTCACGATCGTGCTCAGCGCGGTGGCCGGCTGGATCCTCGGCATGCGGAACATGATGGTGACGGTGTCGAGCGAGGACTACGTCATGGTCGCCCAGGCCAAGGGGCTCTCCGAACGCCGGGTGATGTTCGGGTACGCCGCCCGCAACGCGATCCTCCCCAACATCTCCGGCTTCGCCCTCTCACTCGGCTTCATCGTCGGCGGCACGCTCCTGGTGGAGATGGTCTTCTCCTACCCGGGCATCGGCTACCAGCTCTTCCAGGGCGTGGGAGCCAAGGACTACCCCCTGATGCAGGGCGTCTTCCTCATCATCACGCTCTCCGTGCTCGCGGCGAACCTCCTCGCCGACGTGCTCTACATGGTCCTCGACCCCCGTACCCGAAGGGAGGCCTAGGGATCATGGCCGTCACCGCCACAGAGGTCGCCGTCCTCGACGCGACCGAGACCCCGGCGCCCAGCAGGCGCGGCTTCCGCTTCCTGCGCGGCCGCAAGACCGTCGTCGGACTCGGCATCCTGCTCTTCTTCGTGCTGATCGCCGTCATCGGCCCGTGGATCGCCCCGTACGACCCCGACACCATGAGCAGCGAACTGCTCCGGCCGCCCTCCGGTTCCCACTGGTTCGGCACCACGCAGACCGGTCAGGACGTGCTCTCGCAGATCCTCGTCGGCACCCGGGGCGTCCTCGTCGTCGGATTCGTCGCGGGCATCATCGCCACGGCCCTGTCCGTGCTGATCGGCGTCAGCGCCGGCTTCCTCGGCGGCACCGCCGACGAAGTGCTCTCGCTGCTCTCCAACGTCTTCCTGGTCATCCCCGGGCTGCCGCTGATCATCATCATCGCCAGCTTCGTCTCCGACACGGGCGACCTGCTGATCGCCGCCGTCATCGCCCTGACCTCCTGGGCCTGGGGCGCCCGGGTGCTGCGCGCCCAGACGCTCTCCCTGCGCCGCCGGGACTACGTCGAGGCGGCCCGCGCCACCGGCGAGTCGACCTGGCGGATCATCCTCTTCGAGGTGCTGCCCAACCTGACCGCCGTCATCGCCTCCGGCTTCGTCGGCACCGTCATCTTCGCGATCCTCTCCGAGATCACGCTCGCCTTCATCGGCGTCGCCGACATCTCCGACTGGAACTGGGGGACCGTCCTGTTCTGGGCCCAGTCCAACCAGGCCCTCGCCCAGGGCGCGTGGTGGTGGTTCGTCCCGGCGGGGCTCTGCATCGCCCTGCTCGGCATGTCGCTCGCCCTCATCAACTTCGGCATCGACGAGTTCGTCAACCCGCGGCTGCGCACCGAGACCGGCGGCTCCCGGAAGGTCCGCATGCGCGTCGGCTTCACCCCGGTGGCCCGCACCGGCACGCCGGAGGCCGGCTCCACCCCCGTGGCCCGCACCGGCACGTCCAAGAAGGAGCCCCGCTCATGAGCGAGCCCGTCCTCACCATCAGCGGCCTCAACGTGGACTACGGGACCGGCGCGGACGCCGTGCACGCGCTGCGCGACATCGACCTCACCCTGCACCGGGGCGAAGTCCTCGGCCTCGCGGGCGAGTCGGGCTCCGGCAAGTCCACCCTGGCCTACGCCGTCACCCGGCTCCTCTCCCCGCCCGGCGTGATCACCGGCGGCGAGGTCCACTACCACCGGCCGGGCGGCGACACGCTGGACCTGCTGACCCTGACGCCACCCGAACTGCGCGCCTTCCGCTGGCAGGAGCTGTCGATCGTCTTCCAGGGCGCGATGAACTCCCTCAACCCGGTGCACACGGTCCACAGCCAGCTCACCGACGTACTCCAGGCCCACCGCCCGGAGATGAGGAAGGGCGAACGGACCGCACGCGCCAAGGAGCTGCTGGACCTCGTCGGCATCTCCGCCGACCGGCTCGGCGCCTACCCGCACCAGCTCTCCGGCGGCATGCGCCAACGGGTGATGATCGCGATGGCCCTCGCCCTGGAGCCCGAGATCGTCATCATGGACGAGCCCACCACGGCGCTCGACGTCGTCATGCAGCGGCAGATCCTGCGCCGGCTGGTCCGACTCCGCGAGGATCTCGGCTTCTCCGTCGTCTTCATCACGCACGACATCTCCCTCCTCATCGAGTTCTCCGACCGGATCGCGATCATGTACGGCGGACGGATCGTCGAGGAGGCCGGCGCGTCCGAGATCTACCGCGACCCCCGCCACCCGTACAGCGACGGACTGCTGCACTCCTTCCCCGCCCTGCACGGACCCCGCCGCGAGCTCAGCGGCATCCCCGGCTCGCCCCCGCACCTCTCCGCGATGCCGGCCGGCTGCGCCTTCCACCCACGCTGCGCCAGGAAGACCGACGCCTGCGACACCCACGTCCCGCCGCTCGCCGCGCCGGACGGGGGCGACGGTTCCCGTTCGGTGGCCTGCTGGCTCCACCGGGAAGCCCCGGCCCCGGCCGCCGCCCGCTCGTAGCGCCGTACGTCACGCACACCACAGGAGAACCATGAACCTCGTCACCCCCCAGGCCTACGCCCGTGAGATCGCCGCCCGCGCCGTGCCCGGTCTGCCCGCCGACTTCCGCTGGGGTGTCGCCACAGCCGCGTACCAGATCGAGGGAGCGGCGGCCGAGGACGGCAGAACGCCGTCGATCTGGGACACCTACTGCGGGGTGCCGGGCATGGTCGTCCGGGGCGAGAACGGCGATGTGGCCTGCGACCACTACCACCGGATGCCCGAGGACGTGGAGCTGATCGCCGGCCTGGGTGTCGACACCTACCGCTTCTCGCTGGCCTGGCCCCGCGTCCAGCCGGGCGGCCGGGGCCCCGCCAACGCCAAGGGCCTGGACTTCTACAAGCGCCTGGTCGACGAGCTGGACGCCAAGGGCGTCACCCCGTGGGTCACCCTCTACCACTGGGACCTGCCGCAGGAGCTGGAGGACGCGGGCGGCTGGCCGGCCCGCGACACCGCCCACCGCTTCGCCGAGTACGCCGCCCTCGCCTACGACGCCCTGGGTGACCGGGTGAAGCACTGGACCACGCTGAACGAGCCGTGGTGCTCGGCGATGCTCGGGTACGCGTACGGCAACCAGGCCCCCGGCCGCACGAACTTCGGCGAGGCGATCCACGCCGTCCACCACCTCCTCCTCGGCCACGGTCTCGCCTCGCGGTACATCCGGGAGCAGGCCGCCGCCCGCGGCAACGACCTCGAACTCGGCATCACCCTCAACCTGGGCACCGCCACCCCCGAGACCGGCAGCCACGAGGACGCCGAGGCCTGCCGCCGCGCCGACGGGCTCGGCGCCCGCCTCTACCTGGACCCCGTCGTCAAGGGCTCCTACCCCGGGGACATCGTCGACGACCTGGCCGCCCAGGGCGTCGAACTCCCGGTCCAGGAAGGCGATCTGGAGATCATCTCCACCCCGCTGGACGTCCTCGGTGTCAACTTCTACCGGGGCTCGCTCTTCTCCGGCGTCACTGAGGACGGCGCGACGGCCGATGCCGACGGCCTGCCCGTCACCCGCGTCGTCGAGCGCGACCTGCCCCGCACCGCCATGGACTGGGAGATCACCCCCACCGCCCTCACCGACCTGCTCGTCCGCCTGGAGAAGGACTACGGCCTCCCGACGGTCATCACCGAGAACGGCGCCGCCTTCGACGACACCGTCTCCGAGGACGGCGCGATCCACGACGCCGACCGCACCACCTATCTCGCCGACCACATCGCCGCCGTCGCCGCCGCCCGTGCGCAAGGGGCCGACGTCCGGGGGTACTTCGCCTGGTCGCTGATGGACAACTTCGAGTGGTCCTACGGCTACGACAAGCGATTCGGCATCGTCCGCGTCGACTACGACACGCAGGTGCGGACGCTCAAGGACAGCGCCACGTGGTACCGCGACACCATCCACCTCACCCGCAACGCGTAGCCGCGCCCGCGCGCGTGGCCGCGCAGCCCCCACGTATACGAACGGGAGCCCCACCGTGCCCTCTCGTACGACTCTGGCAGCCACCACCGCCGCCGCACTGATCGCCCTCGCCGCCCCCATGGCCTTCGCCGCCCCGGCCCCCCGGCCGGCGGTGCGGGCCGCGGCCTGGGACACCGACCGGGCGGCCGCCGCCCACACCGCCGACCCCGGCGCCGTCACCGCCTCCGGCAGCGAGAACGACGCCGCCGGCCCCGGGGCCGCGGCGGACGGCGACGGCGCGACCCGCTGGTCCAGCAACTTCGCCGACGACGCCTGGATCCGCGTCGACCTGGGCTCCGTCATCCGGATCAGCCGGGTCACCCTGGACTGGGAGGCCGCCTACGGCAAGAAGTACGTCCTGGAGGTGTCGAGGAACGGGACCGACTGGACCCCCTTCTACACCGAGGACGACGGCACCGGCGGCAGCGTCACCGCGCACACCTACCCGCAGGAGGTCACCGGCCGCTACGTCCGGATGCGCGGCGTCCAGCGCGCGACCGCCTGGGGCTACTCCCTCTACTCCTTCAAGGTGTACGGAGGAGAGCAGGCCCCCGCCTCGACCACCCGCACCAACCTCGCCCTGAACCACCCCGCGTACGGCAACCTCTACCAGCACGCGGGCAACTCACCGGCCTTCGTCACCGACGGCGGATGGCCGGCCGACCTCAAGGCGGACCAGTCGCGCTGGTCGAGCGACTGGAACGCGGACCGGTGGGTCGGCGTCGATCTCGGAGCCGCCTCCGCCATCGACACGGTCGACCTGTACTGGGAGGCGGCGTACGCCGTCGACTACCGCATCCAGGTCTCCGACGACAACCGCACCTGGCGCACCGTGTACCAGCCGTCCGCCGCCGACGTCGCCGCCCGCCGCGCCGATGTGAAGGCCCCGGGCGAGGCGGCGGGCCGCCACGACACCGTGACCCTGCCCACCCCCGCGACCGGCCGCTACGTCCGGATGCTCGGCATCGAACGCCGCTCCTTCCACAACCCCGCACCCGCCACCGCCCAGTTCGGCTACTCCCTCTACGAGTTCCAGGTCTGGGGCACCGGAGGCAGCGCGGACGCCGCCTACCCGGCCCTGCCCAAGGACCCCGGCGGCGCGTACAGCACCACCTTCTTCGACGACTTCACCGGCTCGGGCCTGGACCGCTCCAAGTGGCGGGTGGTCCGCACGGGGACGGAGATGGGCCCGGTCAACGGCGAGTCGCAGGCCTACGTCGACTCGACGGACAACATCCGCACCGAGAACGGCGCCCTGGTCCTGGAGTCGAAGTACTGCAAGGGCTGCACCTCCACACCCAACGGCACCTTCGACTTCACCTCCGGCCGGGTCGACACCAACACCAGGTTCGACTTCACCTACGGCAGGGTGAGCGCCCGGATGAAGCTGCCGGTCGGCGACGGCTTCTGGCCCGCCTTCTGGATGCTCGGCAGCGACGTCGACGACCCGTCGGTCTCCTGGCCCGGCTCCGGCGAGACGGACATCATGGAGAACATCGGCTACGGCGACTGGACCAGCTCCGCCCTGCACGGTCCGGGCTACTCGGCCGACGGCAACATCGGCAGGCAGCAGACCTATCCGAACGGTGGCCGCGCCGACGCATGGCACACCTACGGTGTCGAGTGGACGCCCGAAGGCATGACGTTCACCGTCGACGACCGCGTCGTCCAGACGACCTCGCGCCAGAAGCTGGAATCCACCCGGGGCCAGTGGGTCTTCGACCACCACCAGTACGTGATCCTCAACCTGGCACTCGGCGGCGCGTACCCGGCCGGATGGAACAAGGTCACCACCCCCTACTGGGGCCTTCCGCAGTCCAGTGTCGACCGTGTCGCGCAGGGCGGGGTCAAGGCGGAGATCGACTGGGTGCGGGTCGAGCAGAAGAAGTAACCGGACCACCATGCCCGCACTGGGCGCGGGAGGCACCCCGCCCCGTGCGCGGCCTGCGCCACCACCCGCCTCGACACCGATGCCCCACCCTCCGTCGAGGGTGTCCCGGCGGGGCGTACGGTCCGAGTCGGGGTGGGCGTCCGGCGTGGCTGGACTCCACGCCGTCGAGCTGCGAGACCGTCCGCAGCGGCCGTGGACCGTTGTTGCCGCGCGCCGTGCGCGGGTGGCCGGCGCTCGTCGCCGGCGGCATGACGCAGCTCACATCCGGCCGTGTCACAGGGGGCAGAGTCACCTCGTCTCGGGGACGTAGCCACTGACGATCACGGAGGAGCACCCCATGGACGCGCGACTGAACTACTTCGCCGGCCCGACCGCAGGCAAGGCCCTCAAGTACCTCATGTCGGCGGGCAAGGCAATCAAGGAACTGCCCCTACCGGCCGCGACGCAGGAGCTGGTGGCGCTGCGCGTGAGCCAGATCAACGGCTGTGCCGTCTGCCTCGACATGCACACCAAGGAGGCCGCCGCTGCCGGCGAGACCGCGGTGCGGCTGAACCTGGTCGCGGCGTGGCGGGAGGCCACGGTCTTCACCGAGGCCGAGCGTGCCGCGCTGGAGCTGACGGAGCAGGGGACCCGCGTCGCGGACGCGGCCGGCGGGGTCGGCGAAGAGGTGTGGGCGAGCGCCGCGAAGCACTACGACGAGGAGCGGCTCACTGCCCTGGTACTCCTGATCTCCTTCATGAACGCGGTGAACCGGCTGAACATCATCACCCGGCAGCCGGCCGGCACGTACGAGGCCGGGCAGTTCCACTGAGCGGCATCAGCAACTGGCTCGGAGCCCGGCTGCGGGCCACCGGTCACCGGTGCCGGGGCGCTGCTCCGGCCTGCCGGTGGTCTGGCTGATCACAAGATGCCGACGGGCTGACAGCCCATCGCGGCTGCCCCACCCGCTGTCCTGCCCAGGCCGTGAACATCGAACAGACCTGAAAGCGGGTGCCAAAGCAGGTGCCTCCCGGGGCGGTGAACATCGAGCCTTTCGCATCCTGATCAGGTGGCGAGTTCGAGGGGGCCGACGGCTCGGACGACGGCTGTGATCCGGGTGGTGCTGAAATTGAAGGGCTCAACTATGGACTCACCTTGCCGGTTTCGGCGTCCACGTACACCTCATAGGGGTCCGATTGGTCAATTGTGATGGATACGGCCCATTGAGCCCGCCATTCACCTTTTCTCTGAACCGCAGCGAGCCTGGTTGCCTTGACCTTGGCCCCGGAATTATTCGGAAGCGTGTCGTTCACGAGAGATTCTGCCCGGACGCGGCTCACTCGGCGGGGAGGAAGAGTAACGGACGATGGCCCATGTTGCACGTTCAGTTGTGAAACTCTGCCAGCTCGATTGATCTGGACATCAAGGCGCATGGGCATGAGTACGCCGTCTTCGATCTTCCGCCAACTTACAAGCCATCCGAACTCCGCTCCATCACCAACAGGGTATGAATCGTGGTCACCGTCCTTGAGAGCCCACGGGTAGCGCGCGCTCGCGTAGCGTTGCGCGATCGCGTACGCGCTGTCAGCATCCTCTGGTTTTCCGGCTGTGCCGGCTACAGGGAAGCTCCCCGGGCCGGGCACGCTCGAGCTTTCCAGGCTGACATTGAAGTTTTCCCTATCCGGCCAACTCAAGGTGGCCGAGCCGTCGGGAAGGGCGATAAGCAGCGTCTCGGGCCCGCCCTCGTATCCGGGCTGAACCTGCACATTCACCGGAGAGTACCGATCATCGAATGCCTCTCTGAGTGCCGTTCGCGCAGCGTCCTTCTCGCTGCCTCCGGCGATCTGGAGACCAGTGGAATCCACTGCGATTGGCGTGATGACAAGACTCCAAACGATTGCGCAGACAGTAAGTATGCCGAAGCCGCCTATGGCGAGCGGCTTCACACCCTGGCGCCACGGGCTGATCTTAGAACCCTGCATTCTCAGCAGAGCGAAGCCCAGGGTCGCACCCAGAATTACCCCAATCGCATTCATCTGCGCGTCACTGCTTTCGCAGTTTCGGCTGATCCAGGGGATGGTTGCCTGCGACAACTCAACCGATATCGGGGCCAGAACCCCGAAAGTGACGATGGGAAGAGGCCGTCGAAATGCCAGGGCTGCAAAGAGTCCAAGGGGTACGCACATGGCGGCGTTAAGCAGCCCCTGCTCCGTCTTGAATGGCTCCGCGATGTCCCTATTGATGACGCAAACGCGACTCGCTCCACCTCCGCCCGGGATGAATACGGTGACCCCTACGGCCATGGCAAGACAGAATATGAAGGCGGCAATCGCGTAGGAAAATGGTTTGTTCTTGCGGGTGACCCAGTAGGTTGATAGTCCGCAGGTGAGTGAGATGGCGATAAGGGAAAGAAGGAATATTTCTCGATCTTGGAAAACTGCATTCAGCATGGTGCCTTACTATCTTTCGAGCGTAACAAGGTAAATCCTCACGCCCTGCGGTCAGGGCGTGAGGAGTGAGTCGAATGGTCGTGTCAGCAGTACTGCGAGACCGGCGTCTGGAAGTTCCCCTGGCCGCTCACGTTCATGATTCCGACGGTGGCGCGGCACTTGAAGTCGCTGCCGCTGCGTGTCCAGTTGTTGGACTTCGTCGTGCCGGAGGACTGGGTGAAGGTGGCCCCCCAGTACGTGGTGCCGGCGTAGGTGTATCCCAACTTTGCGGTGATGGACGAACCGCTGGTCTTCGTGTAGTGGGTATTTATGTTTGTGTTACCGGCACTGTTCCATGTCTTGCTGTGGAAGAGTGCGCCACTCGAAAGCGATGTGCACCTGCTGCCGTATCCTAAATCGCCGTCCCCGGGGCACCCGGCAGTCTGAATCGAAATGCTCCCCTCCTCTGCGGCCGACGCGCTGCCAGCGGCACCGAGGGTCATGAGTAGGGCAGGGATTACCGCGAGAGAGTTTGCAATCTTGCGCACGCAGATGCCTTCCTTGGCTTTCCGGTTTGATGGCGGGGGTACTTTCGGGCATGGCGAAGTAATTGCATGTCGATTTTCCCACCGATGGAAGTGATCGTGAGTGACTACGTCAATTCACGTAGTGATCTTAATTTACACACCTCCCTCACACAAGGAATTTTTTCCGTGACTGTAAATGTATAGTGAGATTTGGAGTGAAATGGGGTGTACTGGGGCTGAATGAGATCCGTTTTCGGACATTGAGCCAATTTCCGTCCTGATCGGGTGGCGAGTTCGAGGGTGTCGACGGCTCGGGTGATGGCCGTGATCCGGGGCGCGTCTCTCCGTGAAGAGGTAGCGCGCTTCTAACCCTTTTGGGTTAGTTTGGGGCTATGCGGACCAGGCCGTACCCCCATCCAGTGGTCCCGGCGCTCCTGGCGGGACTCCTGGTCGTGCTGTCGGCGCTCGCCCTGCTCCTGATCCGCCCCGCGCAGGCCGTGACCGGCGCCTCCACCGTCGACGACGTCGCCCAGGCCCTGCGCAAGGGCCCGGTGTACGTGGATCCGGCAGCGGCCGGCCAGCTCTCCCGGAGTCAAGCCGACGCCCTGACGAAGAAGATCAAGGACGCCGACAAGCCGGTCTTCGTGGCGGTACTGCCGCAGAGCTCCGCCTTCCCCGCGGGCAGCGTGCTGCGCACCCTGCGCACCGACACCGGGATCAGCGGCGTCTACGCGATCCGCCTCGGCGACGGCTTCAACGCGGGCGCCGACCCGCAGGTGATGTCGAGGCAGGCGGTCCAGAACCTCACCGCGGCCGTGAAGACACCCGGCGCGGACACGTCCGCCGCGACCCAGCTGAACGCCTTCGTCGACCGGGCCGTCGAACAGGCCCGGGGCACCGCCCCCGCCTCCTGGGGCGGCGGCTCCTCCGCCGGCAGTGGCTCGGCCGGCGCAGGCCTGATCGCGGTCGGCGCGGTCGTGGTCGTCGCGGGCGCGGGGGCGTACACGGTCGTGCGCCGTAACCGCAAGCGCAAGGAGGCCGAGGAACAGGCCGCCCTGGACAAGCTCCGGGTCGTCGTGGACGAGGACATCACGGCCTACGGGGAAACCCTCGACCGGCTCGACTTCCACCCCGCGGAACCGGGCGCCGACGACGCGATGCGCGCCGACTACGAGCGCGCCCTCGACTCCTACGAGAGCGCGAAATCCCGGATGGACAAGGCCCGGCACCCCTCCGACGTGCGCGGGGTGACGCAGGCCCTGGAGGACGGGCGGTACTCGCTCGCCGTCCTGGAGGCCCGTCGCACCGGCTCCGGACTCCCCGCCCGCCGGCCGCCCTGCTTCTTCGACCCGAGGCACGGCCCCTCGGTCGCCGACGTCCGATGGACCCCGTCGGGCGGCACCGCCCGCGACGTCCCGGTCTGCGGCGCCGACGAGGTACGGCTGCGCGAGGGCGAGGACCCGGCGAGCCGCACCGTCGACATGGGCGACGGCACCCGGCGCCCGTACTGGGAGGCCGGTCCGGCCTATGGCCCCTGGGCGGGCGGCTACTTCGGCGGCGGCCTGCTCCCGGGCCTGCTGGTCGGCACGATGCTCGGCTCGATGCTCTCCACCCCGGCGTACGCGGCGGAGTACGGGGGCGGTGACTTCTCCGGCGGCGACTTCTCAGGCTCCGACTTCGACTCCTCGGGCTTCGGCGGAGGCGGCTTCGGCGACGGGGGAGGCGGCGGGTTCGGCGACGGGGGAGGCTTCGGCGGGGGCGGTGACTTCGGGGGCGGCGGCTTCTGACGTGCGCGGGAGGCACAAGGGGGCCGAGGCTTCCGGCGTGCGCGGGAACGTCCCGGGGGGCGGGCCCGGCCGAGGCCCCCGGGACCCACTGTGGACCGGCGGCAGCCTCGGCGGGCCCGCTCTTGGCGGCTGTGGTCAGCCGTCGATCTCGTACTGGCCGACCGTCCGGAACTGCCGCAGGGCCTCCGGGCTGCCGTCGTCGAGTACCGCCTGGATCGCGTCGTACATGGCGTCGCTGATGTCCGGGTCGGCCAGCATGCGGACGATGTACACGCGGTCGTCCTCGGCCTGGGCGAGCCGGTATCCGGTCCACCGGAAGGAGCTCAGGGCCTCGGCTGTGTAGATGTCGAGGGCCTCGTTGGCCTCCCGTATCACCCGCTTGTCGTTGTTCTGCGTGGCGACGCCGATGATGCGGACGACGGCGATGGAGTCGTCCTCCATCTGGGCCACCGCGTAACCCGTCTCCAGGAAGGCCCGCAGGGCTTCGGGAATGCTGGCGTCGAGGAGTTCGTTGGCCTCGCGTATCACCCGCCTGTCGCCGTTCTTCGTGGCGACGCCGATGATGCGGGAGACGAAAACCTGGTCGTCCTCGGCCTGGGCCGTGCGACAGCCCGTCTTCAGGAAGTCGCGCAGGGCGTCGACGGTGGAGCCGAGGGCCTTGGTCGCCTCGCGACGGACGCCCGTGCCGGCGTTCTCGTCCGCGAGGATGTCCTGGACCGCGGCCCGGAGTTCGTCCTCCGTCATCTCGTCGACCGGAGTACCGGCGTCGGACGGGACGGCCGGGCAGGCACTCGCCGGCGTGGTCGTGACGGGGGTGGTGGACGTGACGGCCGTGGCCGGCGCGGCCGTGCCGGCGGCGAAGGCCGGTGAGGCGAAGAGGAGAGCGGGCGTCAGGGCGGTCGCGGCGACCAGCAGCGCGGCGCGGGTCGGTCTCATGGATGTGCCTCCAGACTCGTGTTTCCTTCGGCGCCAAGGATCCCTGTGTCGTGCACGAAGATCAACGTCTTTTGAGAGATGGGGAATTGTCAGTAACTACCGTCCCGTGTAAGGCTCTTGCCCGGGTTATGGTCCAGGCCGGACGGCGGGCCGCGCGGCGTCGGCGGGGAGGCCCGGGACCGTCCGGGTGCGCAGACGGGACGGGCGCGTGACCGGATGTGCGGACGGAGACGCGACCGGACGTGTGGACGGAGCCTGGGGCAGGCGCCCGGTCGGGCGATTCTCTGCGACGACGGCGATGGCCCGCGATGACTTCCGGCCGGCGTGGCAGTCTCACTTCCCGTACACCTGAACCGCGCTCCACGAGGAGAGAGCACATGCGCATCGTCATCAGCGAGTTCATCAGCCTGGACGGCGTCGTACAGGCCCCCGGCGGTGCCGAGGAGGACACGGACGGCGGCTTCGCCCACGGCGGCTGGTCGCACCCCTTCTTCGACCCGGAGGTGGTGGGCGGCTCGTTCGACGCCTCGCTGAACGCGGCCGAAGCCCTGCTGTTCGGCCGCCGCACCTGGCAGACGATGGCCGCGGCATGGCCCGGCCGGGCGGGCGACCCCTTCGCCGACCGGATGAACGCGATCGGGAAGTACGTCGTGACCGACACCCTGGGCGACGACGACCTGACATGGGAGAACACCGCGCGCATCCCCGGCGGCACGTTCGCGGAGCGGGTCCGGGAGCTGCGGGAGAAGGAGGGCGGCGACCTGCTCGTCATGGGCAGCCCCACCCTCGTACGCGGACTGCTGAGCGAGGACCTGGTCGACGAGCTCCGGCTCGTGATCATGCCGGTGCTGCTCGGCGGCGGAAAGTCGATCTTCCCGGAGGACGGCGGGCTGCGCACGCTGGAGCTGGTCTCGACCGTCGTCAACGGAACGGGTGTGCAGGTCTGTACGTACCGGCCGGCCGTGAACGCGTAAGGGTGCGGGGCCGACGGCCCCGCACCCCTGTGTGCCGGCGGTCCGGTGTCAGCGACGGCCGCCGTGGGCGCGCTCGAAGGCGGCGAAGGCCGTCTCCTGGCGCCACTGCGTCGCGGCCTTCGGGTTGCCGGAGAGGTAGCGGGCGCAGCGCGCGCCCGGGTGGGTGCTGCCGGGCCGGGTGTCGGCGCAGACGGCGACCGCGCGGTAGCCGGAGGCGGCGGAACCGGTGGCCCACAGGCTGCGGCCGTCACGGAACGCGTACTCCAGCGAGGCGCGGGCCAGATCCTTCAGCGCGGTGTAGCCGAGGTCGTACGTCCTGGCGGCGTACTGGTACTCGTGGCTGATGTCGATCCGCGAGACGCCCGGGTCGTCGGTGGACAGCACCACCGGGACGCCGTAGCTGCGGTAGGCCTCGAACGGGTGGTCGGCGCCCGCGATGCCGAGGATCTGCTTGTTGCTGGAGAAGGGCACCTCGACGGCCACGTTGCGCCGCGCCATGGTGCGCGCGAGCTGCCGCCAGTTGTTCTCGTGGACCAGGTCCACACCGTGCCCGATGCGCTCGGCCCCGGCGACGCGCACGGCCTCGTCGATGTGGAAGGTCAGATCCTCCGGCTTGACCAGGCCCGGGGCCAGCTCACCGGCGTGCAGGGTGAGGTGGGCGCCCGGGTACTGGCCGCGCAGGTACTTCAGCATCCGCATCTGGAGGCTGTAGTTGGCCAGCGAGCTGTCCCAGTCCTCGGGCTGTACGAGGTTGACCGCGACGAACCTCGGGTCGCGCTCGGCCAGCCGCATGCCGACCGCCATCTGCGTGAACACCCGTGCCGGGGTACTGCCCCGGGACACCTGGGAGATCCAGCGCACGGGCAGCCGGCAGCCGGGGTCGGGGCGGGGCGTGTCGCAGTGGGCGGTCCGCCGGAAGTCGGCGTCGCCGTCGTCGGCCTCCTGGACCGCCTCGTCCACGACCCGGTCGAGCTGCCCGCCGGCCAGCAGCTTGCGGTGGAACGCGGCCAGGTCGGCGTCGTAACCCACCTTCTCCGCGAGCGCCCTGGCGCTGTCCGAGGCGGGGGTGACCATGGTCTCCAGATAGAACTGGTTCTGCTCGACCACGGTGTTCGCCACGTCGGCCAGCAGCTTGCCCCGGTCCCAGGTGGCGAGGCCGAACTTGCCGAAGGTGTCGAAGAAGTGGTCGTGGCCGGACTCGTCGGCCGGGAAGTCCTGCATGGACCAGGCGCGGATGATCTGCTGCCGGAACGCCGCGTCCGTCCTCGCGTCGGCGGCGGGCCGGGTGCCCGTGCCGCACGGCGGAGCCACGGCCGTCATCGTCGCGTCGAGGCACAGCCCCTTGTCGATGGCGAGCTTGATCAGGTACTCGGTGGTCGCCGCGCCGGACAGGTGGTTGTGGAGGTCGCCGCCCTTGGGCAGTGCCTTGAAGAAGGCCTTCAGCGCGGCGGGCCTGCCCTGCAACGAGTCGAGGTACGCGGCGGTTCTGCGTTCGGCCGGGGTCACCGCGCGGGGCGAGGCGTCCGGTACGGGCGCGGCGGCGGCGGGGACGGCCGGGAGCAGGGTCAGCAGGGCGAGCGCGCCGCCGAACCCGGCCAGGAGTGGGGAGTTGGGACGGCGTGCCGTCCGGAAGGTAGAGATCACCGCCGAATGATCGCGCCCGGCAAGGCCGTTTACCCCGCAAACCACGTCCATGACCGCGAACCTCCACCCGATCGAGTGCGCGCTACTGCCCGCCAGTTCGGAAAACTTCTGCCGATCACCGGTCGTTTGTACAGCTCACTGCGGGGTCGATTGGACTGGACCACTAAAGGAATCGGAAAGTATTTACCGCACGGGCGCATCTGTGGCTGACTATGTCGTGTTCGCGACAACTGGACGCGCGTAGACGACGCACAGGGCGCGCGGCCGGAGCGGGTGAGTCGCAGGACCGAACCCCCCACACAGCAGGAGGCAGCCTTGTTCGCCCGGATCACTTCCCCCCAGCACACCCAGAAGAGACTCACCGTGGCCGGTGTCCTCGCCACGAGTGCCGCGCTGCTGCTCGGCCTGATGTCCGGCACCGCGTCGGCCGCCCCCGTACCGGACAGCCCCGTGCCCTACGGCAAGGGCTACATGGGCGTCGGCTACCTCCAGGACAGCAAGGAATTCAAGCCGGACAGCCGGCAACTGCACCTCGACCCCCGGGCGGACGCCAACCTCAAGGCCAACCCTGAGGGCATCGACGTCTCCAGCTGGCAGGGCGGCATCAACTGGAGCTCGGTCCGCGGCGCCGGAATCGAGTTCGCCTGGATGAAGGCGACCGAGGGCCTGACGTACAAGGACCCGACGTTCAGTGCCAACTACCTGAACGCCTACAACGCCGGCGTGATCCGCGGCGCGTACCACTACGCACGCCCGGACGTCTCCGGCGGCGCGGCCCAGGCCGACTTCTTCGCGAGCAACGGCGGCGCCTGGTCGCGGGACAACCTCACGCTTCCCGGCGTGCTCGACATCGAGGGCACCTGCTACGGCTACTCCCAGGCCTCCATGCGGCAGTGGGTCCTCGACTTCTACAACACGTACAAGGCCCGCACCGGCCGTGACGTCGTGATCTACACCAGCCCCAGCTGGTGGAACACCTGCACCGGCGGCTGGAGCGGGATGTCCGCCCTCAGCCCGCTGTGGGTCGCGCACTGGACCACCGGCACGCCCAGTATCCCGTCGGGCTTCCCGTACTACACGGTCTGGCAGTACACCTCCACCGGTGCGGTGAACGGTGTCTCGGGCAACGTCGACCGCGACCGCTTCGGCGGTGACCGCTCCCGCCTGCTGGCCCTGGCCAACAACACCCCGTGACGACGGGAGCCGGACATCGTTGCCCCTCCCGGGCGTGACCCCCGGGTGAGGGGTACGGGGCCGGAGCGGCCGCACCCCGGCCGCTCCGGCCTTCGTGCTCTCTCCCCGGAGGCCCGCCCGGCTTCACGACCGTCGACGAAGGAGCACATCATGGGCTCGACACCACCCCTCAGCAGGCGCGGCGCCCTCATCGCCGGAGCGGCGGCCCTGGCCGGCGGGCTCGGGGCGGCGGCCGGTGCGGAAGCGGCCGTACGACCTGTGGAAAGCGCACGCCCCCGCGCGGCCGCGCTGTCCCCGCTGCAACGCGCCGGACAGTGCGTCATCCATTCGTATCCCGGGCTCACACCCCCCGACTCCCTGATGAACGCGATCAAGGAAGGGCGCACGGCCGGTGTGATCTTCTTCGGGGAGAACATCGAGAACCTGAGCCAGATCGAGAGCGTCGTCCGGTCGATGAACGCGGCGCATGCCTCGTCCCCCGTGCAGGCCCCGCTGCTCCTGATGACCGACCAGGAGGGCGGCGTGGTCCGCCGTCTGCCGGGGGAGCCCGTCATGTCCGCCAAGGACGTCGGCGCCTCCGCCGACCCGCACCAGTGGGCCGACTTCACCGGCGGCGCCGCGGGCATGAACCTCGCGGGCGTCGGCATGAACGTCAACCTCGCGCCGGTCCTCGACGTCTACCGCAAGGACGGCGACTTCACCGACCAGTACGAGCGGTCGTACAGCAAGTCCGCCGCCGCCGTGGCCAGTTGCGGTACGGCCTTCATCGCCGCCCAGCAGGACGCCGGTGTCGCGGCCACCGCCAAGCACTTCCCGGGTCTCGGCCCCGCGTCGGCGAGCCAGAACACCGACCTCCGGCCCGTCACCCTCGCCACGTCCGCGGCCACCCTGCGCGGCGTGGACGAGGTGCCGTACCAGGACGCCGTCGCGGCGGGCGTCAAGCTCGTGATGCTGTCCTGGGCCGTCTACACCGCCCTGGACGCGGACCGGCCCGCCGGTCTGTCCCCGGCCGTCGTCGGTGAGCTGCGCGACCGGCTCGCCTACACCGGCGTCACGATCACCGACGCCCTGGAGGCCGGCGCACTCCAGGCCTTCGGCGGTACGTCGCAGCGCGCGGTCGCGGCCGCCGCCGCGGGGATGGACCTGGTGCTCTGCTCCTCGCGCAGTGTCTCCCAGGGGGACGAGGCGGTGACGGCCCTGAGCGGCGCCCTGGCATCCGGCAGCCTCGACGGCGCGGCCTTCGACGCCGCCGCCGCGCGCGTCAACGCGCTGCGGGCCGGTCTGTAGCGGCCTGGCGGCAGGGCGGCCGCCCGGCCCGGCAAGGGAGCGCGCGCATGCCGCCGGGGCCGTACGGAGGAGTCCGTACGGCCCCGGCGTGGTGGGGCGGAGTCCGTGTGCGTCAGGTCTGCGTCAGGAGAAGTCGCTGATGACGACGCGCGCGGTGGTGCCGTCCTTCAGGGACTCGTAGCCCTGCTCGATGTCGGCCAGCCCGATCTCCTTGGAGACCAGGTCATCGAGGTTCATCCGGCCCTGGAGGTACATCGAGGCGTAGAACGGGATGTCGCGCTTGAGGTTCGAGGAGCCCATGTAGACGCCCTGCACCTTCTGCGAGTTGCTCAGCGCCACCAGCGCGGACACGTCGATCCCCGCGTCGTTGCCGCCGACGCCGATCAGGTAGAGCCCGCCGCCCTTGCCGAGCATCTGCATGCCCTGGGCGGTGACGGGGCGTACGCCGACGAAGTCGAAGACGTGGTCGGCGCCCTGTCCGGTGATGTCGCGGACGGCCTCGACCGGGTCGACCGAGCGGGAGTTGACCACATGGGTGGCGCCGAACGCCTTGGCGCGCTCCAGCTTCGCGTCCTCGATGTCGGTCACGATGATCGTGCCCGCCCCGGCGATCCGGGCACCGCTGACCGCGTTCATGCCCACGCCGCCGGCGCCGATGACGACGACGGTGTCGCCCTGCCGGACGTCGGCGCTGTTGAGGACGGCACCGGCGCCGGTGAGCACACCGCAGCCGATCAGCGCGGCCGGGGCCCACGGCATGTCCTGGGGAATGACGGCGAGCTGGTTCTCGTGGATGAGGGTTTCCTGGGCGAATCCGCCCAGACCCATGCCCTGGGCGACCGGGGCGCCGTTCCAGCTCAGGCGGGGTGCCTGGCCCGGCGCGCGCAGGGTCGCCTCGGGGCGCAGGCAGATGTGGGTGCGGCCGCTGAGGCAGTTCACGCAGGAGCCGCAGTACTGGATCAGGCTTCCGACGACGTGGTCGCCGACCTTGACCTGGGTGACCTGCGGGCCGGTCTCGGTGACCACACCCGCGACCTCGTGACCGAGGACGACGGGGAACTCGCCGCCGAGGAACGTGGCGACGCTCAGGTCCGAGTGGCACAGGCCGGACGCCTGCACCTGGACGCGGACCTCTTGCCCGACCGGATCGGCGATGTCGATGTCCTCGACGACGAATCCCTGGCCCAGGCCCTTGGTGACGGATGCCTTCATGATTCTGCTTCTTTCGTCCGAACCATCGGCGTCGCCGGGTGCGGCGGTGCCGAGGAGAAGTCCGCGCGAGGTCCGGCGGGCTCGGTGAGCACCGGTCCGGGCACGGCCGTGGCATGCCCGGTTTATGGGGTATCAGGCCGCTCTGCCACTTTCTCGATTGTGGCACCGGATTGCCGAAAAGAAAAGAGACACTTGTTGATCAGTGCATGTGGGAGGGGTGCGATAGGCTTTGACCGTGTCAGGACAGCCGACGGAGCAGCCGCCTCCCCAGCCCGCGGACGGTCACCCGGTGACGGCCCCGCCGGCCGGTGACGCGCCCCCGCTCGACGTCCGGGTCCGCCGCACCCGCGACCGGCTGCGGGAGGCCGTGCTGCGGCTCGCGTCCGAGCGTCCCGTGGAGGAGATCGCGGTGGCGGACCTGGTGCGCGAGGCGCGCGTCAACCGCACCACCTTCTACAAGCACGCCGACAGCCCCGCGACGGTCCTGGAGCAGGTGCTGTACGAGGAGCTGGACCGGGTCCGCGCCGTCTGGATCAGCGACGTCCTGGCCGCGCGGCTGCCGGTGCACGAGATCTGGGCGCGGGCCTCCGGGGTCCTGCTCGACCACCTGGAACGCCACGACGCCCTGTACACCGTCGGCCTGGTGGGCCACCGCAGCGCGGTCCTCCACCATCTGGTGGTCGAGCACTTCACCGTGTCGGTCTCCACCCTCCTGGAGCGCGACCCGGAGGCCGTGCCGGGACAGGACGGCCCGCTCGCCTGGCGCGTCGAGGCCGCGAGCCGGTTCCTGGCGCACGGCGAGACCGGCATCGTCGAGGCATGGCTCTCGCTCCCGGCCCCGCGCGACCGGAACCTGTTCGTCTCCGCCGCGACCGCCCTGCTGCCGTCCTGGCTGATCCCGCCCTCCCGCTGACCGGGCGCCGGGCGCCTCGCGCGGAGGGGGCGCGCAGGGCGTTCGCGCGGGCGCGGTCCGTGCAACGGTGTTGCAACGTAGGTCTGTTTAGTCTCGCGCCGAGGGCCGTCCAATGGCGGGCGGCACCGGATCCGGGAGGCCACAGAGATGACCCGTTATGCCGCGCCGGGCACCGAGGGCGCCATCGTCTTGTACGAGTCCCGTTACGACCACTGGATCGGTGGCGCCTATGTCCCGCCGGCCCGT
Source organism: Streptomyces sp. NPDC026062 (assembly GCF_055568375.1). Classification (NCBI taxonomy): domain Bacteria; kingdom Bacillati; phylum Actinomycetota; class Actinomycetes; order Kitasatosporales; family Streptomycetaceae; genus Streptomyces; species Streptomyces sp. NPDC026062. The sequence goes on along the minus strand of NZ_JBVHOQ010000009.1, from coordinate 205,997 downwards.
GGCCGGTACTTCGAGAACCCGAGCCCCGTCAACGGCCGCCCCTTCACGGAGATCGCCCGGGGCACCGAGGACGATGTCGAGCGCGCCCTCGACGCCGCCCATGCGGCGGCCCCCGCCTGGGGCGCCGTGTCGGCGGCCGACCGTGCCACCGTCCTGAACCGGATCGCCGACCGCATGGAGGAGCACCTGGAGGAGCTGGCGGTCGCCGAGAGCTGGGAGAACGGCAAGCCGGTGCGCGAGACGCTGGCTGCCGACATCCCCCTGGCCATCGACCACTTCCGGTACTTCGCGGGTGCGCTGCGCGCCCAGGAGGGCTCGCTCAGCGAGATCGACGAGGACACGGTCGCGTACCACTTCCATGAGCCGCTGGGTGTGGTCGCTCAGATCATTCCGTGGAACTTCCCCATTCTGATGGCGGTCTGGAAGCTCGCTCCCGCGCTGGCTGCCGGGAACGCGGTGGTCCTCAAGCCTGCCGAGCAGACCCCCGCGTCGATTCATGTGTGGATGAGCCTGGTGGCGGATCTGCTGCCCCCGGGCGTCGTCAACATCGTCAACGGCTTCGGCGCGGAGGCGGGCAGGCCGCTCGCCTCCAGTCCGAGGGTCGCGAAGATCGCTTTCACCGGGGAGACCTCGACGGGGCGGCTGATCATGCAGTACGCCTCGGAGAACCTCAAGCCCGTCACGCTGGAGCTGGGCGGCAAGTCGCCGAACCTCTTCTTCGACGACGTATGGGCGCAGGACGACGACTTCCGCGACAAGGCGCTTGAGGGCTTCACCATGTTCGCCCTCAACCAGGGCGAGGTGTGCACGTGTCCCTCGCGGGCGCTGATCCAGCGCGGACACTACAACGAGTTCCTCGAAGCCGGCCTCGCCCGTACCGAACAGATCGTGCCCGGCAACCCGCTGGACACCGACACGATGATCGGCGCACAGGCCTCCACCGAGCAGCTGAAGAAGATCCTCTCGTATCTGGAGATCGGGCAGCAGGAGGGTGCGAAGGTCCTGACGGGTGGTCAACTCGTCGAACACGGCGGGGAGCTGGAGGGCGGCTACTACGTCCAGCCGACGGTATTCGAGGGGAACAACCGGATGCGGGTCTTCCAGGAGGAGATCTTCGGCCCCGTCCTCGCCGTGACGTCCTTCTCCGACTTCGACGAGGGGATCGCCCTGGCGAACGACACGCTGTACGGCCTCGGCGCGGGGATCTGGACCCGGGACACCAACACCGCCTACCGGGCGGGCCGGGCCATCCAGGCCGGCCGGGTCTGGACGAACTGCTACCACGCCTACCCGGCCCACGCCGCCTTCGGCGGATACAAGCAGTCGGGCATCGGCAGGGAGAACCACAAGATGATGCTGGAGCACTACCAGCAGACGAAGAACCTCCTGGTCTCCTACTCGCCGAAGAAGCTCGGCTTCTTCTAGAACGGCTTCCGGCCTGTCCGAGGGCTTCACCGGTGCGGTCGCCGGGCCGGAACAGACAGACGTGTGGGCCCCGGCCTTCTCCTGGCCGGGACCCACACGGACCGCCGAGCGGTGGGGTCAGCTCGGCTGGTCCCCGGTGTACCGGAAGATGTCACCGTTCTTGTTGACGTGCCAGGCGGTACCGTCCGCTCCGGCGGCGATATCGGTGGCGGCGCCGGGGATGTTGATCCAGGGGCTGGCGTCGTTGTTGGTGTACCGGTAGATGGATCCGGCCGAGTTGACCCCCCACACGTTGGTCCGCGAGCCCACCGCGATGCGGCTGAGGCCGCCGGGGATGTTCTTCCACGGGTTCGAGCTGTCCTGGTCCCCGGTGTACCGGAAGATCTGGCCGCTGCTGTTGACACCCCATACGGTGCCGTCGGCGCCCGCGCCGATGTCGCTCAGCGCCCCCGGGATCTTGATCCAGGGGTTGGCGTCATGGTTCGTGTACCGGTAGATGGCGTCGGAGGAGTTGACCCCCCATACGTTCGTCCGGGATCCCGCATCGATACGGACGAGACCGCCGTTGATGTGCGTCCACGGGTTCGACGCGCCCTGGTCTCCGGCGTACCGGAAGATCTGGCCGCTGCTGTTGACACCCCATACGGTGCCGTCCGCGCCCGCGCCGATGTCGCTCAGCCCGCCGGGGATGTTGATCCAGGGGCTGGCGTCGTAGTTGGTGTACCGGTAGATCGCGTTTGCCGCGTTCACACCCCACACCGTCGTCCTGGAGCCAGCAGAGATGGCCGAGAGGCCGCCCGCGACCTTCACCCAATCCGCCATGTCGAAACACCTTTCCTCGAACCGCTGGTGCTGTCATCTTCTGCGGTCGGATGAGGCCATAAGGTGTGTGAACGCTTGTCTTAGTAATAAACAAGCCGGTAAGCCGAGGTTTGAACCCCTGCCGTCCTGTGGGATCCGGGCCAAGTCGCCTGGCCCGGCGGCGCTTTCGGCGGAAATGGCTGTCCTGCCCACGGAGGATCGACAACTTCGCGAGCTTGTGTATGGGGGTGCCTCCCGCCGGGCCCCGCACGGGAGTGGGTGAGGCCGAGCCGGATGTGGCCGCGGTTGATGTACCGGTGCCGACCGGGGGCGTCTTTCAGCGGTTCGCGGCGGAGAAGTTCGTGGAGCGGCAGGCCGGCGCCGCGGTAGTGATCGGGGCGGGTGGAGGCCCGTAGCCCCGAGGTGTGGGCGATCAGCTCGTGGACGGTCGCCTCGCCGCTGGGGGTCTCGCCGTTCATCGGCGGCAGGACGTCGCGGATCGGGGCGTCGAGGGCGAGCAGCCCGGCATTCGGAGCCCTTGTCCGAGGAGGGGCCAGGTGGCGACGACCTTCGTCAGGGAGGCGATGTCGTAGGCGGTGTCCTGGTCGGGTCCGACGCTGCCGCACTCGGGGGCCACTTTGCTGGCACTGAGGGACTGGGGGCCGGCCCCGATGGTTCCCTGGGCGAGGACACCGCCCGGGGCCGCGCCGCCGACGACGACCTGGTCGAAGGTGTCCCACAGGCGGGTGACGTCGCCGGCGGTGAACGGGACGGGCGTCGGGGGCCTCCGGGGATGGCGACGATGTCGGGGGCCCGGCGGGGAGAGATCGCGCAGAGGTGACGTCAGCCGCGCCGGAGAGGGAACGATCCTTTGACCGTGAAGGCGCCGTCGGCCACGGGTGAACGCCCCCAAGCCCGCCCTGACCCTGACGCGATGTGAGGGTCAGGCCCCTGCGGGCGCGCCCTCGACCGCCGCACCGGTGAACGCGGACCAGGCGTGCGGGGAGACGGTGAGGACGGGGCCGTCGGTGACCTTGGAGTCGCGGATGTGCACGGCGGCGGGGTGGGCGGAGACCTCTACGCAGTCGCCGCCCTCGCTCACGCTGTAACTGGACTTGTGCCAGTCGTAGGCGACTTCGAGGCAGTCACCGCCCTGGTCACTGCTGTAACTGGATTTGAACCAGTTGAGGCCAGTGCGATGTGCTGCGCGGGTCATTTCTCTCCAAGCAGTTCGTCCAGTAAGCGCACACTCTCCTGGGGGGAAAGCGCCTGCGAACGCAGCATCCCATATTTGAGTTGAAGCACACTGACGTCGTCAGGGTCGTCGTGCAGGATATTGGTCAACTGTCCCTCGACGTATGCAAGGTGATCGTGATCTGGCGTCTCCAGCAGCACCATCGGGCCCGCGAGCCCCGCATGCTTGGGCAGGGTCATCGGCATGATCTGGAAACCGACGAACGGGAGTGCCGCGCACGCGCGAAGGTGCTGGATCTGCTCGCTTAAGACGGCAGGGTCCCCGATTCGGCTGCGCAGGATGCTCTCCTCCAGCACGAAATGGAGCATGGGTCGCGGCCTGCGAGCGAGTAGCCGTTGGCGGTCCAGGCGTGCCGCCACCCATTCCTCCTGTTCGTCCTCCTCGATCGGCGGATAGAGGCAGGAGAACACGAACCGCGCGTACGCCTCCGTCTGAAGCAGGCCTGGTACCACCTGATCCTGGTACGACAGCAGCGTCAACGCCTCCTGCTCGTACTCCACGAAGTCCTGGACGAACGCCGGGAACCGCTCCTTCTGCGGCACCTTTGACACCGCGACCCGCAACGCCCCCTTGGTGTCCAGCAGTTCGTCGAGCAGGATGGCGAGATCGAGCTGTAGCGGCCGCCGCCCCTGCTCGATCGACGCGATCGTGTCCTCGCCCACGCAGCACCGATCCGCGAGCGCCGCCTGGGTGAGCCCCGCCGCCTTGCGGAAGGTGGCCAACTGGGCGCCGATCAGGTGCCAGGACGTGACGCGCTTGTTCCTCTTTGCCGACTGCATGCAGTGCCTCTCCCCGTAACGGAACCCCGTCGACCCGTCGGAGGTCGTACAGCCGCGATGTACGACCTGACTCACTGATCGACAGTAGTGACCCTGTGTGATCTTCGCCTCATGAATGAGACGACTCGACTTCCCTGCTTTCGCGATGCTTTCTACCGGCGTGAGCGCAGGTCCATCCCGCTCGTACGGAGGTTCGTGCGCGAGGCGCTCGTCGACTGGGCGTGCGAGGTGGACGTCGACGACGTACTGCTCTGCGTGAGCGAACTGGCCACCAACGCACTCGTCCACGGGGTGCCGCCCGGGCGCGGTTTCCGGATCCATCTCTTCTGGGGGCGGTGCGAGGGCCGGCTCCGTATCGAGATGCACGACAGTGGCGACGGTCAGGTGCCGGTCGTCCGTCGTGGTGACCTGGAAGCGGAATCCGACGCCGAGGGCGGGCGCGGGCTGCTGCTGGTGTCGGTGCTCTCCGACGCCTGGGGTGTGGGGGAGCGGAGCCCCGGCAAGGTCGTCTGGTGCGAGTTTGCCGCTTCGGCAAGGATTTTTGCCGGATTGGAGCCTGGCGCGCACCATCTTCCGTAGATGGAGGTGTTTCGCATGAGCGACATGACGCAGACGTACGACGCCGTGGTGATCGGCGGTGGGGCCGCCGGTCTGAGCGGGGCGCTGGCCCTGGGGCGGGCCCGGCGCTCGGTGCTGGTGATCGACGCGGGCAGCCCGCGCAACGCACCCGCGTCCCATGTGCACAACTACCTGGGCCGCGAGGGCACCCCGCCCTCGGAACTGGTGGCCGTCGGCCGCAAGGAAGTGGCCGAGTACGGGGTCGAGGTCGTCGAGGGCGAGGTCACCTCGGCCGAGCGGCTGCCGGACGGGGACGGGTTCCGGGTCGTGCGCGCGGACGAGGCCGCCGTCACCGCACGTCGCCTGCTCGTCACGACCGGGCTGGTCGACGAACTCCCGCCGGTCCCGGGCCTGGCCGAGCGCTGGGGGAAGGACGTGCTGCACTGCCCGTACTGCCACGGCTGGGAGGCGCGTGACACGGCGATCGGCGTGGTGGCGCTGACCCCGATGGCCGTGCACCAGGCACTGCTCTGGCGGCAGTGGAGCGCGGACGTCACCCTCTTCCTGCACAACGGCCCGGAGCCGGGCGACGAGGAGTACGAGCAGCTGGCCGCGCGGAACATCGCCGTGGTGGACGGCGAGGTGACCGGGCTGGAGGCAGCCGGTGACCGTCTCACCGGGGTGCGGCTGGCCGGCGGCCGGGTCGTCCCGCGCGATCACGTCGTCGTCCAGCCGCGCTTCACCGCGCGCTCCGGGGTGCTGGACGGGCTCGGGCTGCGGGCCACCCCCCTGGACATGGGCGGGCACACCCTCGGCACGTACATCGCCGCCGACCCGGCAGGGGCGACGGAGGTGCCGGGTGTGTGGGTCGCCGGTAACGTCGCCAGTCTGATGGACCAGGTCATCAGCGCCGCCGCCGCGGGGCTGAAGGCCGGCGCCGCCATCAACGCGGAGCTCGTCGCCGACGACACCCGCAGGGCGGTCGAGGCCCGCCGCGCACCCTTCTCGGCGGAAGCCGAGCGCCAGGTCTGCGAGAAGACCCTCGGAGAACGCCGACACGGACTGCGGGAGACCCGATGACCACGGAAAGCACCGCCTCCGACGCGACTGAGGTGTCCGAGGAAGGAGCCGCCTCCGGCACACCCGAGGTGTCCGGCGGCAGCACCGCCTCCGGCACACCCGAGGTGTCCGACGCCGAGCTCTGGGACGAGCGCTACCGCGAGAGCCACCGGATCTGGAGCGGCAACCCCAACACGATGCTCGTCCGCGAGGTCGAGGGCATGACGCCGGGGCGCGCCCTGGACCTCGGGTGCGGCGAAGGGGCCGACGCGGTCTGGCTCGCCCGCTGGGGCTGGCAGGTCACCGCCACCGACATCTCCCGCGTCGCTCTCGGCCGGGCCGCCGAGCACGCGGCCGATGCGGGGGTCGCCGACCGTATCGACTGGCAGTTCCATGACCTCGGGGTCTCGTTCCCCGAGGGGGAGTTCGACCTGGTCTCCGCACAGTTCCTGCACTCCATGGGCGATCTGCCGCGCGAGCGGATCCTACGCCGGGCCGCCACGGCGGTCGCCCCCGGCGGGGTGCTCCTGATCGTCGGCCACGCCGGCTTCCCGGCCTGGGAGCACAACCACGCGGACATGGAGCTGCCGACCACGGACGAGGTGCTTGCCGCGCTCGAACTGCCCGACGGGGCATGGGACGTGCTGCTCAGCGCCGAGCACGAGCGCGTCCAGAACGACCCGGACGGGAACCCGACCACCCGGACCGACAACGCGCTGAAGGTGCGCCGCCGCTGACGGTGGATCACAGACGCCGGGGCGCCCGGGGCGGGGGGTGGCGGACGTGTCCGCCGCCCCCCGACATACAGGTCGGAGACTGACCTATACGGCTCCTACCGTGGTTCTTGTCCGAGGGAACAGGAACGACCGAAGGTGGAGACCATGAACGTCAACGAGCTGGACCCGAGCGCTGCCGCTGCCCCCGCTGTCACCGGCGAGCGCGCCGACCTGCTGGAATCGCTGGCCAAGCAGCGGTACTTCCTGCGCTTCACCACCCGCGACCTCACCGACGAGCAGGCACGGCTGCGGAGCACCGCCGGTGTGCTGTGTCTGGGCGGCCTCATCAAGCACGTCACCTCGGTCGAGCGGAGCTGGGCGGGCTTCATCGTCAACGGCCCCTCGGCGATGCCGGACTTCACCGCCATGACCGAGGCCGACTTCGCGCGGCGGGCCGACGAATTCAAGCTGCTGCCCGGCGAGACGCTGGCGGGTGTGCTCGCCGACTACGCCGAAGCGGCCCGCCGGACCGACGAACTGGTGGCGACCGTGCCCGACCTGTCCCGCACCTGGCCCCTTCCGAAGGCCCCGTGGAACGAGCCCGGCAAGCACTGGTCGGTCCGCCAGGTGCTGATGCACATCGCCACCGAGACCGCCCAGCACGCCGGCCACGCCGACATCGTCCGGGAGTCGATCGACGGTGCGAAGAGCATGGGCTGACCGCTGGGGGTGTCCCGTCCGTCCGGTGGTTCCCCGGAAGCCCCCGCCCCGGGGGCGGGAACGCCGGGCGCCCGCCGTCCTCCCCGGTGGGGGCGGACGTCGGGCGTGCTCGGCGGGGGAGTGTTCCCCCGGGAGGATCAGGCCTGGGGCGCCGCGGCCTTGATGGCGGAGATGTCGAAGTTCAGCTTGACCTTGTCGCTGACCATCACGCCGCCGGTCTCCAGCGCCGCGTTCCAGGTCAGACCCCAGTCGGACCGCAGGATGTCCGCGCTGCCCTCGAAGCCGACGCGCTCGTTGCCGTACACGTCCGTCGCGGAGCCGTTGAACTCCAGGTCGATGGCGAGCGGGCGGGTGACGTCCTTGATCGTGAGGTCGCCGGTGACGCGGTACTTGTCGCCGCCGAGCTGCTCGGCCGCCGTCGAGCGGAACGTCATGAGGGGGAACTTCTCGGCGTCGAAGAAGTCGCCGCTGACCAGGTGGCCGTCGCGGTCGGCGATGCCGGTGTCCACGCTGGCGATCTTGACGTCGATGGAGGCGGCGGAGTTGGCCGGGTTGCTGCCGTCCAGCTTCAGGCTGCCCTCGTGCTCACCGAAGGAGCCGCGCACATTGGTGACCATCGCGTGACGGACGGTGAAGCCGATGCTGCTGTGTGCCGGGTCGATCGCGTAGTCGCCGGTGAGGGCGGCCAGGGCCGGGTCGACGACGGTGGTCGTGGCGGCGGGGGCGTCGTTGTTCTTGCGGTTGAACAGAGCCATGGCTCCTCCTCGGGGACGTGATCGAGCGGGGCTCGAGTAGTTGTTTAACCTTCAACGAGATTCACTGTAGACCCATCTTGTTCAAAGTTCAACATGTGCGGGCCCCGGCCGTTGCGGAAGAGGGTGGGGCGGAGGTGTGGGAGGGGTATGTATTCACGTGACTGTCACCGTGGGCCCTCTGGCGGACGCGCGTAGAACTCGGGCAGTATCTGCATGCCAACCTTGTCATGCACAGGAGGAATCCCCCCATGTTGTCCCGTATGACGCTGCGCCCCGTTCTGACCGTCCTCGCCCTCGTCCTCGGCGTCCTCTTCGCCCCGGGGATCGGTGTCGTCACCGGATCGACGGACGCCTACGCCGTCACCAAGCTCACCCACAGCCAGGCGACCGCCAGATTCAGCTCGTCCGGCGTCACCTGGTCGTCCTCCGGTGGCTGCTCCAACCGCAACGTCTCCACCTGTACGTCCTTCGATCAGCTCAACCTGCCGACGGCCCAGGGTGCCCAGACCCTCAAGAGCGCCACGGGCTGTGCGCTCAACATCACCGGCGGAACGGAGACCGGGCACGCCAGTGGCACGTACTCGCACTGGAACGGCTACAAGCTCGACTTCGCCAAGACCACCTGCCTCACCAACTACGTGCACGGAACGTTCAGTTACATCGGCGTGCGCGGTGACGGCGCGCCCCAGTACCAGTCCGGCTCCGGCAATGTCTACGCGGACGAGGGCAACCACTGGGACGTGACGTACTACAACTGCGGCGGCTGCTGAGCCGTTGGAGCGCGGCTTCGTCGCGCACGCCTTCCAGGCCCCCGTGTGAGAGGTGCCCCCGTCGACCGCGGCGGGGGCACCTCCCGTACCGGGGCTGTGTCGTGCGGGGGTGGCCGGGCCCGCCTGACACGAGTCAGCGAGATCAAGTTAGGGTAGCCTCACCTAACTAATCCGGAAGGTCTCCTGTGCCCATGTCTGCGCCCCCGTCCATCCCGCCGACCCGGCGAACCGTCCTGCGCGGTCTCGGGGCCGGTGCCGCCGCTGTCGGCGGCGTCGGTCTGCTGGCGTCCTGCTCGTCCCGCGAGGTGCGGGAAGCCGCGGCCTCGGCATCGCCGGCCGCCGGCTTCACCATCACCGACCAGCGCGGCAAGGAGATCGCCTTCGACGGCCCGGTCACGCGCATCGCCACCGCGATCATTCCCTCGCCCTCGATGCTCGCCGCGGTGGACGGCTCGTACGCCCGCATCATCGGCATCAACGAGTCCACCCTGACCGCCAATCGGCAGGGCATCTTCGGCACGGTCTTTCCGGAGTCGAAGAAGACCACCACCATCTGCGGCGCCGACTTCGTGCCCAACGTCGAGACCGTCATGGGACTCGAACCGGACGTGGTGCTCCAGTGGGCCGACATGGGGGACGAGATCATCAAGCCCCTGGAGGCCGCGGGGCTCAAGGTGATCGGCCTCACCTACGGAACCCAGAAGATGATGGAGACCTGGGTCACCGTCTTCGGCACCCTGCTCGGGAAGGACGAGCGGGCGGCCGCCCTCCTGGACTGGATGCACAAGGAGGAGGCGGCGGTCACCGCACTGGTGAAGCCCTATGCGCGGAGCGGCCGGCAGAAGGTCCTGTACCTCAAGGCGTCCGCCGACGGCTTCACCACCGCCACCGGTTCCGACTACGTCACGCACTGGACCGAGCTGGCGGGCGGCACCAACGTGGCCGCCGGCGTCGACGCCGCCGCTCCCCAGGTCTCCACCGAGCAGATCCTCGCCTGGGACCCGGAGGTGGTCTTCCTGTCCGCCTTCGACGAGAAGGCCCCCGCGGACCTCTACGCCGACAAGTCGCTGTCCGCCGTCCGGGCCGTCCGCGACCGGCGCGTCTACAAGGTGCCGCTGGGCGGCTACCGCTGGGACCCGCCGTGCTGCGAGTCCCCCCTGATGTGGCGCTGGGTGGCGCAGATCCTCCACCCGGAGACCGCGGGCCGCAACGGCCTGCGCGAGAAGATCAAGAGCACCTTCGAGCTGCTGTACGGGTACGACATCTCCGCCGCCCGGACGGACGAGGTGCTGCGCCTGGACCTGAACGCGAAGAGCGCGAACTATGCCGCATTCCGTGCCTGACGCGGGGGCACCGGCATCTGACGTCCCCGCTTCCGCCGTGCCTGACGTGGGGTCACCGGCGCACGCCGTCTCCGCTTCCGCCGTGCCTGACGTGGGGTCACCGGCGCCCGCTGTCCCCGCTTCCGCCGCGGTCGCCGACGGACCCCTCGCGGCGGGCACGGAGCCGAGGACGCGGCCCCGCGTCCCCCGGCTCGCCCTCCTCGCCGCCGCCACCCTGGTCATCGCCCTGGCCGCCCTGGCACTCGGGCGGTTCGTCGTCCCGCCCAACGAGATGGTGCGGATGCTCCTGGGCCAGGTGCTGCCCCTGGACCGGACATGGACGCCCACGGAGGAGACCGTCGTCCTCGATGTGCGGCTTCCCCGGGTCCTGCTGTCCCTGCTGGTCGGCGGCGGGCTCGCCCTCGGTGGCGCGGCCCTGCAGGGAGTCTTCCGCAACCCGCTGGTCAGCCCGGACGTCATCGGGGTGTCCTCCGGCGCCTCGTTCGGCGGTGTGCTGGCCCTTCTGATCGGGGCCGGCTCCGCGAGCGTGGTCGGCGGGGCGTTCGCCTTCGGAATGGCCGCGCTGGGCGCCGTCCTCCTGATCGGCCGGCTGAACAGCGGCAGCCCCGTCCTGATGATCGTGCTGGGCGGAACCGTCACCGGTGCCTTCTTCACCGCCCTGGTCTCGTTCCTGAAGTACGTCGCCGATCCCGAGTCCCAGCTGCCGTCGATCGTCTTCTGGCTGCTGGGGTCGCTGGCCACCGCCTCGTACGCCAAGGTGGCCACCGCCGCGGTCCCGGTCCTGCTGGGTGCCGCCGTCGTCCTCGCGCTGCGCTGGCGGCTGAACGTCCTCTCGCTGGGTGACGAGGACGCGGCGGCGCTGGGTGTGCCTCCGCGCACCACACGGCTGATGCTGCTCACGGCCGTCGCGCTGATGACCGCGGGATCGGTGGCCGTCGCCGGGCTGGTGGGCTGGGTGGGGCTCGTGGTGCCGCACCTGGCCCGGCTGTGGACCGGAACCGACCACCGGGCCCAACTGCCCGCCGCCTTCCTGATCGGCGGGGCCTACCTCACCCTCATCGACACCCTGTCGCGGACGATCACCGCGGCGGAGATGCCCCTCGGCATCCTGACCGCCGTGATCGGCGCACCGTTCTTCATCGGCCTGCTCGCCAGGTCCCGCAACCGGATGTGGTCCCAGTGATCGAAGCGCGCGGTCTCGGACACCGCTACACGAAGGACGCGTGGGTCTTCCGCGGCGTCGACGTCACCGCCCACGAGGGCCGGGTCCTCGCCGTGCTCGGCCCCAACGGGCGCGGCAAGTCCACACTGCTGCGCGCGCTCGCCGGCCTGCTCGCCCCCACCGAGGGGACCGTCACGGCCGACGCGCCGGTGGCCTATGTGCCGCAGTCGCACAGCGCCGGGTTCGCGTACCCGGTGGCCGACATGGTCCTCATGGGCCGCTCGCGTCATCTGAAGGCGTACGCGGTACCCGGCCGCCGCGACCGTGAACAGGCCCTCCTGGCCATGGAGCAGGTCGGAATCGCCCACATGGCGGACCGCTCGTACGCCGAACTCTCCGGCGGTGAACAGCAGATGGTGCTGATAGCCCGCGCGCTGGCCGCCCAGTGCCGGGTGATGGTGCTGGACGAGCCGGTCTCGGCGCTCGATCTCCGTAACCAGGCCAAGGTCCTGACGATCCTTCAGCAACTTGCCGCCGACGGCATGGGGATCGCCCTGACCACCCACCACCCGGACCACGCGCTGCATCTGGCGGACGACGCGGTGCTGGTCCTCGGCCCGGACGACGTGCGCACCGGTCCGGCGGCGCAGCTCCTGGACGCCTCCGCGCTCAGCGAGCTCTACGGCCTGCCGGTCACCACCGCACGGGTCGACGGGCCGCGCGGGCCGCGTACGGCCGTGGTCCCCGACCTCGGGCCCGGGCGCGCCCCGTCCGCCCTCCGCCCACCCCGTACCCGCGGCGCGGGCGCCCGCGAGGCCGCCCCGCCCGTCGACAAGGAGACCGCCGCATGACCTCCGCAGCCGCACTCCGGCCGTCGCCCGCCCGCCCGGGCGCCCCCACGGCGGAGACCTCCGTCCGGTACGTCACCATGGGCGCGTGTCCCGCCGTGGAGATCGCACCCGGCCGGTCCGTCACCACGCTCGACCTCTACGACCTCGACGCGGCGTCTCTCGCCGGGGTCACGGGCCTCATGTTCTCGCTCGGCTGCGACCAGATCTTCCTGGAACGGCGTCGCGCCCTCCTGGAGGACTTCGTCCGCGCCGGGGGCCGCGTCGTCGTCAACGGACACGTCGTCCGCCCCTTCCTGCCCGGCCTCTCCCCATGGCGGGCCATCGACCACCACGGACCCGGCGACCTGCGGATCACCCCGGTCACCCCGCACCCGGTGTGGGAGGGCGTCGACTTCGACGAGCTGCTGTTCCGCACCGGCGTCCCCGGCACGCCCCGGGGCACCGAGCTCGAACGGCTGGGGGTCGCGGGCTTCTACGGGCGCGGCTACCACTCCCGCGTACCCGGCGACGGGACCGTGATCAACGCCATCGGCCCTCACCGGCTGCCCCTGGACGTACTCGTTCCGCTGGGCGACGGGGCGGTCCTGGCCCACGCCGGCAACGACCTGCACGGATTCTGCGACCCCGACCGCTCCACCAGGAGTCTGGGGCCGCGCCTCCTCGACTGGCTGAAAGGCTCCCGGACATGAGCTCCGCCCCCCGCCTCGGATTTCTGCACACAGGCTCCTTCCACCAGCTGGCGACCCTCGCCGACCCCGCCGTACGCGCCTGGCGGCCCCGGGAGATCTACCTTCCCGAGGCGGCGGAGGACGACTTCGCCGGACTGGACACCCTGATCGTCTCCGACCGGCTCCATCCCGGTCTGCTGGCCCGCACGGCGCCCGCCCTCCTGCGGGTGGCGCACGAGGGCGGCACCGTCGTGGTGCTCGGTGAGAACGAGATCTCCGGCTGGCTGCCCGGACTGCGCGGCCACCTTCCGGCCGAGACCGACTTCTGGTGGTGGCGCACCGGAGGCGACAACGGTGTGCGGCTGAACCACCCCGGCCATCCGGCGTGGGACGCCCTGACGGAACGGGCCGTGCGCTGGCACTATCACGGGCTGCTGGAGCCCCCGGAGGGGGCGACGTCGCTCGTCCACACCGTCAAGGAGCGGGACGGCGAACCGGAGCGCCGTCAGGTCCTCCTCTACGAGGACCTGGTCTCCACCGCGGGCCGTCTGATCGTCACGACGATGGACCCGGTCTACCACCACGGCTCCCGCTTCATGCCCGGGGCGACGCAGCTGCTCTACGGCCTGCTGCGGTGGACCGGCACCCCGGTGCCGGCCGTCGTCGCCCGAGCGGGGCGGGCGGCGGCGCGCGGACCGGGGCCGGTGGCGTCGCCGGAACCGCCGGACGGAAGGACCGCCTGACGGAGGACCGCCGGGACGGAGGGAGGGACCCCCGTCCCGCCCGGACGGGGGTCCCTCCGGCCTTCGGGGGAGAAGCGGTCAGGAGCCCACGGTCACCGTGAAGCGCCTCGGGTTGCCGTCGTTGGCGGCGCCCGAGACGTCCGGCTCCCCGTCGGGGCGTACGTCGTCGTAGGGGAAGGCGTAGCCGATCGGGCTGTTGGCGTGGACGATGCGCGACCAGTGATTGGTCACCGCGCCCTGGTAGTAGTCCGCCACCGAGGTGCCGTTCGGCTGGTCGGGGTGGCTGAGCATGATCGAGCGGTTGAAGCCGGCCGCCAGCCGGGCCAGCAGGCCCTTCTTGTCGTCGGAGTCCGCCGGGTTGTTGGTGAACGGCCCGTGGTTGCAGGTGAAGATGTCCTTCGAGACGGGCTTGGAGAAGGTGTGCCCGCCGTTGAAGGTCAGGGTGTCGCCGCTGACCCGCCCGGTGAAGACGCCGCGTCCGCCCTGGAGGTCGATCCGCAGATCGGTCGAGCGGTACTTCTCCCAGACCTCGTCGATCTGCGCGGTGAACAGGTCGCGGAACGGCATCTGGTCCGGCCGGTCGAAGAACGGCGCCATCAGGTTCTGCGGCGAGATGACCCGCAGGACGCCGCCGTCCGCGCCCCGCGTCACCAGCTGGTCCCACGGCTGCCCGTCGGCCGCGGCCTGGGCGGTGAGGCCGTCGGCGATCCGCTGGACGGCGCCGTCCGGGAGCGGGGCCACCGTGTGCGTGCTGTCGCCCTCCAGTTTCAGCCCGATCGGCAGCGCCGTCACCAGGTCGACATAGCTGATGTTCGCGTACAGCTGCTGCGGATTGAAGGTGAACTCGCAGAACGACCAGGTGCGCCCGTAGTTGGCGTCGGTGGACGTGGCGAAGGCCGGTTCGACCAGGGCCGGGCCCGGGTTGAGGTAGAAGTCCAGGGTGCTGTCGCGGACGAAGTAGACCCGGGCCCCGTACATCTGGGGAAGCGTCAGGACCACCGGAGCGCCGCCCGCGCCGTTCAGCGGGATGGCGCAGTCGACCGGCAGCGGGGTCTGCGGTGCGGCGGGGGAGTCGGGGCGGTAGACGCTGCCGTCCGCCCGCAGCAGCACCCAGCGGTCGGTGCCCTGTTCGTGGCCGGTGACATAGGCGTTGACCCGGCCGGGCAGGGACTTGTTCTCCAGGGCCAGTTCGCAGGTGGCGGCGGCCGCCGACGCGCTCGGGCTCAGCGCGCTGCCCCAGAGGGGGTAGGTGAGTGCGGTCGCGGAGGCGGCGACGCCGCCCGAGAGGAACATTCTGCGCGAAATCATCAGGTGACTCCGGGGGTGTGGGGGGGGGGCGCGGACGGGACGGTCGTGAGGGGAGGCGCAACGGGGGCGTCCGCGGTGCGCACCACTTTCGCGACGGCCGGGGCGGCCGTCAAGACTTGTGACTGAGAGCGCTCTCAAAAGAAGGAAGCCTTTACAACTCGACCCAGGTGAACGGTATTTACCGGGGGAGACCGCGAACTCCCGATGTTTTCGCGGTCAGAAGCCGAACGCGGTGACCGTGGGGCCCGCGCACACCCCACTTGGACTTACGCAGCGCGGTTGTTGGACTGGAGGCGCCCTCGGGGCCGTACGTCGTTGACGCTGTCCCGACCAGGCGACTACGCAGAGCACATGTCGCCAAGATTCACTTCGGTGGGCGCCGCAGCCGCCGCCTCAGCAGCCGTCCTGGCTCTGGTGGGGACCGCCCTCCCCGCCTCAGCCGCCGCTCCCGCTCCCGCCCCGGCCGGATCCGCCGTTCCGGCGGACGCGCCCGTCATCGGATCGGCGCAGCTCGCCGTCGCCGTGGCCGACGACTTCCCCCGCGTCCTCGCGTACACCGACCGTGCCACCGGAGCCCGGCTGTCCGGCAGCACCCGGCCGGTCACCGCCGTCACCCTGAACGGCACCGCGCACCCGGTGGGGCTCAAGGGCGCCCCCGTGATCACCGGATCGGCCGCCCGCTACACGCTCGTCTTCGCCGATCTGCCCGGCGTCGAGATCGACGCCTCGCTCTCGGTCTCCGGGCGCGCCATCACCTTCAGGGTGACCGCGGTCCGCGACACCGGGGCCTTCCGGGTCGGCACGATCGACATCCCCGGCCACGACCTCGTCTCCGTCGCGAGCACCGACACCGGGGCCGCGACCGCCTTCACGAAGCTCGACCCCGACTCGACGAGGACAGCCGACGTCTTCGCGAAGGTCACCGACGCCACCGAGGCCGACGCCGCACCGGCCGGCGGCACCTACGCGATCGTCAACACCGGATCGCTCGCCGCCGCCGTCGAGTCCAACTCCTCGTACGACAAGCCCTCCGGCGCCACCGGCGGCGACGACGCCCGCTTCTGGCACCAGGCCCGCAAGGACGACGACGGCGCCACCCGCGTCGGTGTGTGGTCCGGCCAGTGGACCTACCGGGGCGAGGGCGCGCCGAAGCCCGAGAGCGGCGACAACCTCCCCTGGGCGAAGGTCGTCGTCACCCCCGACGCCAACGGCGACGGGACCGTCGACTGGCAGGACGGCGCCGTCGCCTTCCGCTCCATCGGCGTGGTCGCGCCGGGCAGCAAGGACACCGCGGACCGGGTGATCACCCACATCCCGTTCAACTTCGCCAGCCAGGCCACCCACCCCTTCCTGCGCACCCTCGACGACGTCAAGCGGATCTCCCTCGCCACGGACGGCCTCGGCCAGCTCGCGCTGCTCAAGGGGTACGCCTCCGAAGGCCACGACTCCGCCCACCCCGACTACGGCGGCAACTACAACAAGCGGGCCGGCGGGCTGAAGGACCTCAACGCACTCCTGAAGGACGGCAAGAAGTGGGGCGCCACCTTCGGCGTGCACGTCAACGCCACGGAGGCCTACCCCGAGGCGAAGGCGTTCGACGAGAACCTCGTCGACAAGTCGAAGCCCGGCTGGAACTGGCTCAACCAGAGCTACTACATCGACCAGCGCCGCGACATCAACAGCGGTGACCTGGCCAAGCGCTTCCAGCAGCTGCGCGACGAGACGAACAGCAACCTCAGCATGCTGTACATCGACGTCTACTACTCGCACGGCTGGATCGCCGACAAGACCCTCCAGTCGCTCCAGAAGCAGGGCTGGAACGTCTCCAGCGAATGGGCCGACAAGTTCGAACGCGGCTCGCTCTGGTCGCACTGGGCCAACGACCTCGACTACGGCGGCGCGACCAACAAGGGCCTCAACTCGCAGATCATCCGGTTCATCCGCAACGGCGAGAAGGACGTCTGGAACAACGACCCGGTACTCGGCCAGAGCGCCATCGACGAGTTCGAGGGCTGGACGGGCGAGACCGACTGGAACTCCTTCTACGACAACATCTGGCAGCGCAACCTGCCCGCCAAGTACCTCCAGCAGCAGAAGATCACCCGCTGGAACGGCAACGACATCACCTTCACCGGATCGGTGCGCGGCACGGTCGAGGACGGGAAGCGGACCTTCTACGACCACGGCCGCAAGGTGCTCAGCGGCACCGACTACCTGCTGCCGTGGGACGGCGGCAAGAAGCTGTACCACTACAGCGAGTCCGGCGGTACGAGCAGCTGGGCGGTGCCCTCCACGGGCACGTACACCGTCTACGAGCTCACCGACAACGGCCGGGTCAGGACCGGCACGGTCCGCCCCGTCGACGGGAGGATCACGCTGACGGCAAAGGCCGGACAGCCGTACGTCCTCTACCCGGACAAGGCGCCGAAGGCCGCCGACGCCAAGTGGGGCGAGGGAACCCCCGTCGCCGACCCCGGCTTCAACGACAACGCGCTGACCGCCTGGTCGAAGACCGGCACCGCCGCCCGCGACACCGACGCCCAGGGCCGCAACAGCGCCGAGCTGTCCGGCACCCCGGCCGCCGCGCTCTCCCAGCGCGTCACCGGCCTGAAGCCCGGCGCCCGCTACACCGCGTCCGCCCTCATCGAGGTGCAGCCCGGGAAGACCCGGCACACCACGCTCTCGGCCGGCGGGAAGTCCGTCTCCGTGGACCGCTCCACCGCCAGGGACTACGTCGCCGCCTCCGACTGGCACGGCACGTACTTCCAGCGGGCGAAGGTGAACTTCACCGCGCCGGCGAACGGGCGCACCACCCTGCGCATCGAGGCCGCGGGCGGCAGCGCGGCGACCGTCCGCGCCGATGACGTACGCATCGTCGCCAACGCGCCCGCCACCATGAAGAACACCGTCGTCCACGAGGACTTCGAGGACGTCGACCAGGGCTGGGGCCCCTTCCTCAAGGGCGACGCCGGCGGCTCGACCGACCCCCGCACCAGCGTCTCCCAGCCGCACGCCCCGTACACCCAGGCCGGCTGGAACGGAAAGCTCGTCGACGACGTGCTCGGCGGCAAGGAGTCCCTCAAGGCCCACGAGGAGAACACCGGGCTCGTCTACCGCACCGCCCCCTGGACCGTCCCGATGACCGACGGCCACCGCTACCGGGTCGAGTACGACTACCAGTCCAGCCACGCCGGTGCCTACGAGTGGGTCGACGGCTACGACCGGATCACCGCGGAGGGCAGCCCCGAGTCCGTCGAGACCCGGGCCACCGCGATCGGCGCACAGCACACCACCGGGCACTTCACCGAGACCGTCACGGCGGGCTGCGGCGACACCTGGACCGGTCTGCGCAAGCGCGGCGACGCCCCCGACGGCGCCGACTTCGTCCTCGACGGCTTCACCGTGACCGACCTGGGCGCGGCCCCGGCCGGTGAGCAGGCCGCCTGCGGCACCCTCACCCTGGACCCGGGCGCCGAGACCCTGGAGCCCGGCACCGCCAACACCGTGAAGGCGAGCTTCACCAACTACGAGGCCACCGCCGCCACCGGCGTCACGGTCGGCCTCACCCTCCCCGAGGGCTGGAAGGCAGAGCCCGCGGGCGCCGTCACCTTCGACTCGGTCGCGGCCGGCGCGAGGGCCACCGCGAGCTGGCGGGTCACCCCGCCGGTGGACGCCGAGTACCGGACGTACACGATGGGCTCCGAGGCGTCGTACACCGTCGGCGGCGCGCGGCGCACGCTCGGCGCGCAGACCTCCGTACGCACCCTGCCGCCGCCCCCCACCACCGACAGCTGGGCCAGTGACCTGGACTGGACGGCCTCCTCGAACGGCTGGGGACCGGTCGAGCGCGACCTCTCCAACGGTGAGACCGGCACCGGTGACGGCACCCCGCTGACCATCGGCTCCACCGTGTACGAGAAGGGCCTCGGCACCCACGCACCGGCGAAGGTCCGCTACTACCTGGGCGGCAGGTGCACCTCCTTCACCGCCGAGGTGGGCGTCGACGACGTGCAGAGGAGCGCGGGCAGCGTGCGGTTCTCCGTGACGGCCGACGGCACCGAGAAGGTGAAGTCGCCCGTCCTCAGGGCCGCCGACACCGCCTGGTCGCTGACGGCGGACGTCACCGGCGCGAAGTACGTCGAGCTGATCGCCGGTGACGGCGGCGACGGCAACGGGAACGACCACGCCGACTGGGGCAGCGCCCGCTTCCACTGCGGAGGCTGAACGGCTCCATGAGGCAAGGGCGGGGCCTCTGGCGGCCCCGCCCTTCCGCGCACCATCCTTTGCAGGCCCCCCACCACGCGCTCACCGGAGGTAGCCCCGTGCCGATCCTGCCCGACTGGTCCCGCCGTGCCTTTCTCGCCACCGGCAGCGCCACCGCACTCGGTCTGGCGCTCGCCCCGGCCGCCCGCGCGGCACAGGACGAGTTCGAGACGCTCCGGCTGCGCTGGAACGACCTCTCGCTCGGCACCGGCTACGACCCCGCCACCGAGCCCTACGCCTCCAAGCTGGCCGAGACCGGTGAACTCGCCTCGGAGTTCCGCTCGACGATGGCCCCGGCCGCCGGCTCCCTCTGGGCGGGCCACACCTTCGACCCGCCGTCCGGCATCACCTGGAGCTACGGCCGGCTGTGGACGATGACCCAGGCCTACGCCCAGCAGGACACCGGTCACACGGGCGACGCGAGCCTGCTCGCCGACATCGTCCGAGGCCTGGACCACCTCTCCGCGACGGTCTACAACCCGGCCACCACCCGGTACGGGAACTGGTGGGAATGGCAGATCGGCAGCCCGCGCCTGCTCATGGACATCGTCTCCGTCCTCCGCCCCCACCTCGGCGAGGAGCGCGTCGCGGCCGCCTGCGCCGCCGTCGACCACTTCATCCCCGACACCATGCTCACCGACTACAGCGGCACCTCGACCGGTGCCAACCGGGTCGACCTGTGCCGCTCCGTCGCCCTGCGCGGCATCCTCGGCCGGGACGCCACGAAGACCGCGCTCGCGCGCGACGCCCTCTCGCCCGTCTTCCCGTACGTGACCGAGGGCGACGGTCTCTACGCCGACGGCTCGTTCGTCCAGCACACCTGGGTCGCCTACTCGGGCACCTACGGCCAGGTCATGCTCGACGGTCTCGGCCGGCTCTTCGCGCTGCTGGCCGGCTCCACCTGGGCGGTCACCGACCCCGGCCGGCAGATCATCCTGGACAGCGTGGAGCACGCCTACGCCCCGCTCATCCACGACGGTCTGATGATGGACAGCGTCAACGGCCGTGCCATCAGCCGGGGTCTGCTGAAGAGCGACGAGCTCCGGATCATGCGCAGCGACCACTTCCACGGCCAGGGGCTGATCGCCGCCGTCGCGCTGCTCGCGGGCGGCGCCTCCGCCGCCGAACGAGACCGGTGGAACGGCATGATCAAGGGCTGGATCGAACGGGACACCGTCAGCCCGGTCCTCGCCGCCCCGCAGTTCGGGGTCGCCGACCTGTCCCGGCTGCGGGCGGCGGCCGACGCACCCGTCCCGGCCGCACCCGAACCCGTCGGCCACACCCTGTTCGCGGCGATGGACCGGGCCGTGCACCGCCGCCCCGGCTGGGTCGCGAACCTCGCCATGTCCTCGGAGCGGATCAGCGCGTACGAATGCGGCAACGGCGAGAATCCGCGCGGCTGGCACACCGGGGCCGGAATGCTCTACTGGTGGGCCGGACCGGCGGGCGGCGGCCAGTACACCGACTGGTTCTGGCCCACCGTCGACTGGTACCGGCTGCCCGGCACCACCGTCTCCACCAAGCGGCTCGCCGACCGGGCCGGCGGCGAGTGGGGCGAGCCACGGCCGGCCGTCCAGTGGGTCGGCGGCGCGCACGACGGGGAGTTCGCCGCCGTCGGACAGCATGTGAAGGGCCTCGGCTCCACCCTGGAGGCCCGCAAGTCCTGGTTCTGCGCGGCGGACGCGGTCATCTGCCTCGGCGCCGGCATCACCGCCGCCGACGGGGTCCCCGTCGAAACGGTCGTCGACAACCGCAACCTCGGCCCGGACGGCACCCAGGTCCTCACCGTCGAGGACCGCGCGCACCCCCGCTGGGCCCATCTGGAGGGACACGGCGGCTGGGTACTGCCCGGCGGCGCCGCACTGCGCACCCTGCGCGAGGCCAGGACCGGCGCCTGGTCCGACATCAACACCACCAGCTCCACCGAGCGGCAGACCCGCCACTGGCAGACCCTCTGGCTCGACCACGGCACCGACCCGGCCGACGCCGGCTACCTCTACCTGCTGATGCCCGGCGCGTCCCGCCGTACCGTCGCCGCCCGCGCGGCAGACCGGCACTGGCTGACGGTGCTCGCCAACACCGCCGCCGCCCAGGCCGTCGCCGTGCGCTCGCTCGGGCTGACCGCCGCCAACTTCTGGCAGCCGGGCGCGGCCGGACGGCTCTCCTCGACCGGACCCGCCAGTGTGCTCGTACGCGAGGGCCGGAGCACGACGGCCGTCCGGGTCAGCGGGCCCGACCGGAGCGGCACACCCTTCGAAGTGGTCTGGGACCGGCCGGTGCGCGAGGCGTTCCCGGCGGATCCGGGCATCGAGGTCCGCGCCACCGGCCGGCGGCTCGTGCTGGGCGTGGACCCGGGGACGGCGGGGGCCACCCTGCGGTGCGACGTCCGGTGACGGTGTGGGCGGGCCACCCCGCGGTGCGATGTCCGGTGGCGGCGGGGAGCGTTTCGGGGTGGCTGAGCCCGGCCCGCTCGCACTGACGCACTGGGCCGTAATCCGTTGGGCCGGAGTGTGCGCGCAGTCTGGGAATGGTGACCCGTGCGCGCGTACTCTCGGTAGCTATGGGGGAGTTGAGAGCGGACTGGCGGCTCCGGTTACGCCGGGGCGACGCGCGCGGGGCCGTGTACGGGGCAGGGGTGCTGATCACCCAGGACCGGATGCTGACCTGTGCCCACGTCGTCGGTGACCCGGCCACCCGGATGTGGGTGGAGTTCGCCGAGAACCCCGGCATCCCGCCGGTCGCCGCCAGGGTCGCCCCTGACGGCTGGCTCCCGGGCCTCGACGGGGGCGACCGCGAGGACGTCGCCGTGCTCGCCCTCGAAAGCCCCCGCCCGCAGGCGGCACCCGCACCTCTCGGCCGGGCGCTGGAGCGCGGCCGTGACGTCTGGATCTGCGGCTACGCACAGGGCTTCGACGACGGGATGTGGCTGAGCGGCCGGATCGGCGGACTGCACGGGGACCGGGTGCAGCTCGCCGCGGGGACCCGCGCCGGGGCGGTGCGTCCCGGGTTCGGCGGCGCCGCCGTCCAGGTCCGGGGCGAGCGGCAGGGCGCCGAAGAGGTCGTCGGCCTGGTCGTCGGCCGGCGCGACCACCCGGGACCGGTCCCGCCCGACGGGAACGACCTGGCGTTCTCCTACATGATCCCCGTCGACCGCATCGCCGCACTCGTCCCGCTGGTCGCCGAACTGAGCGGTCCGGACGGCTGGGACCGCGGACTGGAGCGGCGCCTCCGGCACTGGTTCGACGGCGGCGAGGAGCCCTCCGTGCGCTTCGGCGTCATCGCCCGGGGCACCGGCCGCGACCGGGTCCTCCAGCACCAGCTGCACCGCGCCCACCTCGTCTTCAAGGGCCCGAGCACCCGGCCCGAGGAGCTCGTCGACACCCTGGTGGCACAGCTGCGACCACCTCGGTACCAGCGCAACGCCTACCGCGACTGGCTGCTGGAGGGCGGCACCGTCCCGGAACGCACGGGCGGCGGCCTGCCCTCCGGATCGGGCCCCGTACTCGCCGTGGTCGGCCTGGACGAAGCCGGCGACCCCCGCGCCCTGGTGCGACTGCTGGCACGCGTGCGCGTCCTCGGATTCCGGCTCCTGGTCGTCCACCGGGGCAGCGAGGGGGCCGGGCTGACCGAGGTGGCACGGCACCTGCTGCTGCCCGCCCTGGAGGAGCGCGCCGAGGAGCTGGTGCACCGGGTCGAGCGCGCCGAGCGTGAGTGGGCCGGCCTGCGGGGCATGGTGGCCTCGTCCTCGCTTCCCCCGCTGCCCCCGGTCGGCTCGGCTGCCCGCCGTCACCGTCTGCGCGAACTGAAACTGCTGGCCGACCCGCAGGACCAGCTGGCCGAACTGAAGCAGCTGTTGCGGGAGTTACGCGACGACCTCGCCCGGTCGACCGGCTCCGGCTCCGGCCCCGGCGCCCCACCCGGCCGGCACACCGGGCACGGCCCGACGGAGCGCCCATGAGGATTCCCTGCCCGCACCGCCGCTTCACCGGCGCCCCCTGCGACGGCGCCGTCCTGTCGACCGGCTACTGCGACACCTGCGGACGCGGGGAGGGCGCGCACGGACTGCCGCCGCTGCCCACCGCCCCGGAGCGGCACGGCCCCGAGGGACTGCTCGAACTGCCGCTGCTGGAAACCGGCAGCCCGGCCGAGCGCCTGGCCGCCGAGCAGCCGCTGCGCATCGTGATGACCTGCTCGGCCGAGGCCTGCCACACCGCGTTCGTCCCGCCGCTCACGGCCGCCCCGCCCCCGGACAAGGGGTACTGCCCCCAGTGCGGTGTCCCGTACTCCTACCGCCCCGAGCTGACGAAGGACGAGCTGCTCCAGGACCAGTACCGGATCTGCGGCCCCATCGCCCACGGAGGCCAGGGCTGGGTCTATCTGGCGGAGGACACCCACCTGGAGGACTTCGTCGCGGTCAAGGGCCTCCTCAACCGCTACGCGGAACGCGGCGCGGCCCAGGCCGGTGAGGAGCGCCGCACCCTGGTCGCGATCCGCCACGAACGCATCGTCCAGATCCGCGACTTCGTCAGCACCCGCACGGACGGCACCGTCTCCGGCGGCTACATCGTCATGGAGGACGTCGGCGACCGGACCCTGTCCGCCATCGTCGAGTCGACCCGGCAGGGCGCCTTCGTCCTCGACATCGAGCACGTCATCACCTACGGCTGCCAGATCCTGGAGGCCCTCGCCCATCTGCACGGCATGGGGTTCCTGTACGGAGACATGAAGCCGTCCAACGTCATCCACCACCGCGACGGCATCAAGGTCATCGACCTCGGAGGGGTCCGCAAGGAGGGGGCCACCGACCCGCCGCCGGTGACCACGCAGGGGTACGCCGCCCCGGAGACGGAGGGAGGAGGCCCGCTCACCGTCGCGCACGACGTGCACACGGTCGGGGTCACCCTGGCCGAACTGGCGCGCTGGGCCGTCGGCGACGACGTGCCGGGGCTCGGTATCAGTTCGTTCCGGCTGGCCGTGGAACGGGCGACTGCCCACGACCCGGAGCGCCGGTTCGGATCCGCCGACGACATGGCCGTCCAGCTGCGCGGGGCGCTGCGCGAGATCCGGGCCCTGCGCGGCAAGCGCGACCAGCCCGAACCCTCCGCGTACTTCACCCCCTCCACCGAACTGCTCGGTTCGCGCCTGGGTTCGGTGCCCGACTACGCGCACTGGCTGCGCCGCCCGCTGTACTCCCGCCGGGAGACGCCACCGGCGCCCGTACTCGACCCCGGACGGCCCACCCCGACCGAGATCGCCCGCAGGCTGCCGGTGCCCCGGCCCTATCCGAAGGACCCGCAGGCAGCCTGGTTCGGGGTCAGCAGCTACGACCCGGCGCAGCCGCTGACCCAGCCGGACCACGGGGAGCGGTCGGTGGAGATCTGCCTGCACAACGCCCGGCTGCTGCTCGGCCAGGACAGCGGCGAGGCGCTGGTGGCGGCGCGCGAACAGGTACAGGCCGCTGCCGCCATACCGGGCCCGGGCCCGGTCCGGCAGTGGCGGCTCAGCTGGCACTGGGGGCTCGTCGCACTGCGCAGCGCCGATGTGCAGGACGACCGGCAGCCGATGCTCGAAGCGGCCCTTGAGCACTTCTCGGCCGTGCACCGGGCGCTTCCGGGCGAGTACGCGGCCAAGCTGGCCCTGGCGTACTGCGCGGAACAGCTCGGCGAGAGCCGTTCGGCCGGGGCCGGCCCCTCGGCGTACGAACTCTTCCGGGCCGTGCACGCCCGTAACCCCTCGCACGTCGGGGCGGCCCTGGGGCTGGCCAGGATCGCTCTGGCGCGCGGTGACCGGGCCGCGGCGACCGAGGTCCTCGGCCTGGTGCCCGACGAGTCGCGGGACCACGCCGTCGCCCGGATCGCCGCCCTGCGCATCCGGGCGGCGCGGCTCGCGACGGGGGAGCGGCCGCTGCCCGGGGAGGCGGAGATCGACGCCTGTCTCAGCGCCCTCGCGCCGGGGCCCGGCATGCCCGCCCCGGTGGTCGCGGGGGACGAGGCGGCCTGGCTGCTGCGGACCGA
The DNA here is from genome assembly GCF_055568375.1 of Streptomyces sp. NPDC026062. NCBI lineage: Bacteria > Bacillati > Actinomycetota > Actinomycetes > Kitasatosporales > Streptomycetaceae > Streptomyces > Streptomyces sp. NPDC026062. The sequence continues at coordinate 180,807 of NZ_JBVHOQ010000009.1, read as the reverse complement.
GCTGTACGAATGGAAGCTCGACGCCGTCCGGGCCAGGGGGCCGGTGGCCGCGCGGTCCCGGGGCGGCCTGCTGAGGATCGGGCTGCCGCCCCCGGCCGTGCCCGGCGAGCAGGCGGTACGGGAGCAACTGGAACAGTGCTACCGCTGGCTGGCCCGGCAGCGGCAGGCACCGGCCGAGTACGAACGGCTGATCGACCTGTCGCACGCGGTCCGCCCGCAGACCCGCTTCTGAGGGGCGAGCCCCAGGGACCCGCCCCGGACGGGCGAGGCCCATGGACCCGCTTCTGGCCCGCGAGCCCCGTGGACCGCTCCCGAAGGGCGAAGCCCACGGACCCGCTCAGCCGACAGCCGCACCCCGTCCCGTCACTCTGGAGGCAGTCCCATGGGAGCCAACGCCCCCTCTTCCGGACTGGAGTTCACGGTCTCTATCGACGTCCGGCGCGACCAGCAGCCGCACCACGACGCCCGGATCGAGGCCCTTCTCCGTGTCGATGCCGTCGGCATCGGCCCCCGCGACGAGGTGCCCGCCGTCGAACTCGCCGTCGTCATCGCGCTGGACGTCGCCGCCGCCCGCCGGGAGGCCGCGGCCTCCGCCCTCGCCGCCGCGCTGCGGGTCCTGCCCGACGGAGCCTCCTTCAGCGTCCTGGGCGGCGTCCGTACGAACGGGGAACCGGCCCTCTGCTACCCGCTGCGCGGCGGATGGGCGCTCTCCGGCACGATGGAGAAGCGCCGTGCCGCGTTCAGCGCGGGCCGGATCGCCCCCGCCGACGGCGACCGCCCGCCGCCCGGATATCCGGCCTGGCTCGCGGCCGCCCGCCGACTGTTCGCCGAACGTCCCCTGCCGGTACGGCACCTGCTGCTGATCACGGACGGCAGCGGCCGGGACCCGGCGGACGCCACCGGGCCCAACGGGGAGGGGGCCGGCGCGCTGCAAGCTGAACTCACCTCCTGCGAGAGTGCGTTCACGGCAGACGTGCTGGCGGTCGGCGGGGACTGGGACCCCGCGCCGCTGCTCGCCGTCGCCGAGGCCCTGCACGGCACCGCCGAGCACGTCCCCGACCGGTTCGGCCCCGCCGTCACCGAGGCGGTGCGAAGGCTGCGCCGGGTCCGCAGCCCCGAACTGCCCGTCGTGGTGCGGGCACGTCCGGTGGTGCGCGCGGTCGAACTGACCGAGATCGCCCCGCGCGACCAGCCGCTCGAACCCGAGGTCCGGCAGGAGGAGCCGGGGCTGACCGAGTTCCCCACCTACCAGTGGGAGCCGGGCGACCGCAACTACCGCCTCACGGTGCACGCCGACGCGAGCACCGATCCGCTCGGTGTGCTGCTGCAACTGGCCACCGTCCGGGTCGGTGACGCCGTCGCCGCGCTGCTGGTGCGCTGGAAGCCGCCGGGAGTGGCCGTGGGAGCGGCGGCCGGCAGCGGGGGCCACCTGCTCCAGACGGCGAACGCCGCCACCCGGATGCGCACCGCCCTCATCCGCGGATACGCCGCACTCGAACCGCTGATCCGCGACGAGGCCGAGCACCAGCTCGGCCTCGCGGTCCGGCTCGCCACCGAGATCGACGCCGGCTGGGTCATCCAGGACGTGGGCAAAGTCGCCGACATCGTCGACCGCGCCGGCGGAGTGGTCCGGGTGGGCCCGACCGTCGACCACGTCAGCCTGCGGGTGGGCCGGCTGAAGACCGCCTCGGGCCACCCGCTGAAACTGCCCGCCCACGCCGCCGGGAAGCCGGTGCCGTGCCCGGACTGCGGTCATCTCGCCGGACCGGGCGCCTCGTACTGCATCTCCTGCGGAAAGAGTCTGTGATGCCCTCACCGAGCCGGTGGACGCGCGCCTTCCGGACCCGCCGCGCCACCGCCTCACGCACCAGGCGGCTGCTGAGGCGGCATCTGATCGTCATGGTGGTGGCCGCGCTCGTCTCCATGACCGCCCTGCTCGTCTCCTACCGCGAGGTGCAGGACGCCGCCGGCGAGATGCGCACCCGGGGCGCCCCCGCCGTCCAGGGCGTCGCCGCCACCCAGCTCGCCCTGCTCCGCGCCCATCAGGAGGCCCGGAGCTCGATCGACCACGGGATCGACGAGGTGGTCGGCGCCGGAGCGCGGTACGAGAACCAGCTGGCGGCCGCGGACCAGGGCCTGTCCCGGCTCTCCGACGTACAGGTCGACGGGGAACGCGGCCGGGGCGTCCTCGAAACGGTCAACGGCCTGCTGACCTCGTACAGCAGCTCCATCACGCCGGGCGCCGTCAAGTACGTGCACGACGACCTGATGCAGCAGCAGAAGTTCGAGGAGGCCACAACCCTCCTCGAACGGGAGCACACCGGGGTCGTGCCGCGCCTGGACGTCCTCCAGGAACACCAGATGGGGTACGTGGACCGGGTCAGCTCACTCGGAACGCTTCAGCAGACCGGCTGGGCCGTCGCCGAACTGGGCCTGCTGGTCCTGGCCCTGGCCTGCCTCAGCGCCCTGTGGGTGCTGCGCACCCGCTGCGGCCGCAGCCAGGACCCCTGGCTGCTCGCGGCGCTGCTGGTGACCGTCGCCCTCGCCGTCGTCCCGCTGTGGGCCACCATCCACACCCAGGAGCGGCTGGACACCGCCCGCCACCGGCTGGTCGCGATCGAGCGAACGGCCCACGACCACGCGGACCTGGCCGCCTCCCAGACGTACGTCACCGACAACTCCACCGCCCTGCGCGGCCGGCTGGCCGCCCGGAGCTGGCAGAGCTGGACGTACTACGGGGCGCTCGGCGGCGCCGCGCTGACCGTCCTGCTTCCGGCCGCCGGCATCCGCCGGCGCCTCAACGCCGACTACCGGAGGGCCGGATGAGACGGCACACCCGCGCGCTCCTGTTCGTCCTGGCCCTGTTCGTGACCGCGTCCGGCTGCGGACTCGCGGCCCCCGGCGGCAGCGACGCGGAACCGGAGGTGACGATCCTCGGCCCGTGGACCGACGCGCAGGAGCAGCGGTTCAAGGACGTCCTGGACGGATTCGGGATCCCGTACACCTACCAGGGCACCGCCGCGACCCGCGAGGTGCTGCTCGCCGAGGTCCAGGCCGGCGATCCGCCCGACATCGCGATCCTGCCGGGCGTCGGCGAACTCGTCGAGTACGCGGACGAGGGCCGGCTGCGCTCCCTGAAGGGGCTGTACAGCCCCGAGGAGTACGGCAACCCGTGGCGGCCCCAGGCGGAAGGCGTCGAGGCCGATCTGTGGGTACCGCTCAAGGCCGACCTCAAGTCCATCGTCTGGTACCGCGACGGCGCGGCCCCGGCCCGCAGCCCCGCACCGCTGGCCTCGTGGTGCGTCGGCATGGGCGACGACGGCGCCTCCGGCTGGCCCGGCAGCGACTGGATCGAGGACCTGATCCTCCAGCGCGCGGGCCCGGTGCTGTACGCCCGCTGGGCGACCGGTGACATGAAGTGGACCGAGGACCCGGTGGCCGACGCCTGGACCGCGTGGGCCGGAATGCTCGCCCAGGACCCGGAACTGGCCGGACACATGCTGCTGACCGACCACCGCGGGCGGGCCGGCGGCCGGGGACTGCTCTTCGGCGGTGGCTGCGGCCTGGAGCATCAGGGCTCCTTCGCCACCGTCTTCTACGACACCGAGAGGGACCGGGCCGCCTTCGTGGATTCGGCGCCGCTGCTGCCCGGTGGCCCCTATACGGTGAAGGCCCACGAGGTGTCGGCCGACTTCGCGGCGCTCTTCGGCCGGAGCGGCCCGGCCCGCGAGATGATCCGGCGGCTCGCCTCCCGGGACGCCCAGGAGGAGTGGGGCCGCACGGGCGGCGTGTTCTCGGCCAACGCGGCCGTCCCGTCCACGCAGGGCACGGTCGGCGAACAGGTGGGCAGCCGGTTCACGGACCAGCGGGTGCCGCTCTGCCTGGACGCGTCGGACGTGATGCCCGCGGCGGTGCGGGACGCGTTCTACGAGGCCGTGCTGCTCACGATGGCACACCCCGGGGAACCGGTACGGTCGAGGCTGGAGGACATCCAGAAGGTCCAGGACGCCCAGCCCACAGGCACCCCCCGGCTGACCGGGGTGTGCGGAAGGCCTCAGTGAACCTTTGTTGAATTTCCACAAAAAAACACGGGCGCGGGCTGGTACTTCGCCTGCATGGGCCCTGGCTTCTGTCAGGCTCCACCAGGAATCCGGCCGGGAGACTGTACGGAGTCGACGGCAGGATTTTCTGGGTTGGGTTCGTAGGGTCAGTACATGACCGTTGTGGACGAAACCCAGGGCGAGCCGAGCGACACCCGTGGCCGTGTGGCGGAACTGCTGGCACTGCGCGAGCAGGCCCGGCGCGGACCGAGTGACCGGGCGACCGAGGCACAGCACGCCAAGGGCAAGCTGACCGCGCGTGAGCGCATCGAGCTGCTGGTGGACCCGGGTTCGTTCAAGGAGGTCGAGCAGCTGCGCCGGCACCGGGCGACCGGTTTCGGCCTGGAGGAGAAGAAGCCGTACACCGACGGTGTCATCACCGGCTGGGGCACGGTCGACGGCCGCACGGTCTTCGTCTACGCACACGACTTCCGGATCTTCGGCGGCGCGCTGGGCGAGGCCCACGCCACGAAGATTCACAAGATCATGGACATGGCCATCTCGGCCGGTGCCCCGCTGGTCTCGCTCAACGACGGCGCCGGCGCCCGTATCCAGGAGGGCGTCTCGGCGCTCGCCGGCTACGGCGGCATCTTCCAGCGCAACACCCGGGCCTCCGGTGTCATCCCGCAGATCAGCGTGATGCTCGGCCCGTGCGCGGGCGGCGCGGCCTACAGCCCGGCGCTCACGGACTTCGTCTTCATGGTCCGCGAGACCTCGCAGATGTTCATCACCGGACCGGACGTCGTCAAGGCGGTCACCGGCGAGGAGATCACGCAGAACGGCCTCGGCGGCGCCGATGTGCACGCCGAGACGTCGGGTGTCGCACACTTCGCGTACGACGACGAGGAGACCTGCATCGGTGAGGTCCGCTACCTGATCGGGATGCTGCCCTCGAACAACCGGGAGAACCCGCCCGTCGTCCCGAGCGACGACCCGGCGGACCGGCGCGGCGACGTACTGCTGGACCTGGTCCCGGCCGACGGCAACCGTCCGTACGACATGCACAAGGTCATCGAGGAGCTCGTCGACGACGGCGACTTCCTGGAGGTCCACGAGCGCTGGGCCCGCAACATCATCTGCGCGCTGGCCCGCCTGGACGGCCAGGTCGTCGGCATCGTCGCCAACCAGCCGCAGGCCCTGGCCGGGGTCCTGGACATCGAGGCGAGCGAGAAGGCCGCTCGGTTCGTCCAGATGTGTGACGCGTTCAACATTCCCATCGTCACTCTTCTGGACGTCCCCGGCTTCCTGCCCGGCGTCGATCAGGAGCACGGTGGAATCATCCGGCACGGCGCGAAGCTGCTCTACGCCTACTGCAACGCGACGGTGCCGAGGATCTCGCTGATCCTGCGCAAGGCCTACGGCGGTGCCTACATCGTCATGGACAGCCAGTCCATCGGTGCGGACCTCACCTACGCCTGGCCCACCAACGAGATCGCGGTGATGGGCGCCGAAGGCGCCGCCAACGTCATCTTCCGTCGGCAGATCGCCGACGCCGAGGACCCCGAGGCCATGCGGACCCGTATGGTCAAGGAGTACAAGGCCGAACTGATGCACCCGTACTACGCCGCCGAGCGCGGCCTGGTCGACGATGTCATCGACCCCGCCGAGACCCGTGAGGTGCTGATCGCCTCACTGGCGATGCTCCGCTCCAAGCACGCCGACCTGCCGTCGCGCAAGCACGGCAACCCCCCGCAGTAGTCCGCGGCCCCGCAGCAACCCCGCAAGGCCCCCGCGAAGACCTGCCGAGAAGACGGAGAGACATCCATGAGCACTGCCACCGAGTCCGTGCTGCGCGTCGAGAAGGGTCTGGCCGACCCCGAGGAGCTGGCCGCCATAACAGCGGTCCTGCTCGCCCGCGCGGCGGCCCGGCCCGTCGACGCCCCCGCCCGCCGAGGCCGCGACACCGCGGGCTGGCGCCGGCTGGAGCGTACCCCCGGCTTCCGCGCCCCGCACAGCTGGCAGGGCTGACGGCCCGAGCGCATCCCCGATGCGGCCGCACCACCTCGGTGCGGCCGCATCACGCCTTCCCGGACCGGCCGGACCGGCCCGTCGAGGGAGCACCTCCCATGCCCTTCGGGCCAGGGGGAGACCGAGGACGGAGCACGGCCGAAGGCCGGGCGCACCACGTGAAAGGCCCCGCACGCCCCACCAGGGGGAGCGCGGGGCCTTTCGCGTGGACCGGGCCCGGAAGGGACCTACCGCAGGCGCGCCATCAGCGCGTGCTCGACCAGGGTGATCAGCGCGCTCTTGGCGTCGGCGCGGTGCCGCGCGTCCGTGGTCAGGATCGGGGTGTCGGGCCCGATCTGGAGGGCTTCGCGGACCTCGTCGGGGGTGTAGGGCTGGTGTCCGTCGAAGCCGTTGAGGGCGATGACGAAGGGGAGACCGCTGTTCTCGAAGTAGTCGACGGCGGGGAAGCAGTCGGCGAGGCGGCGGGTGTCGACGAGGACGACGGCGCCGATGGCGCCGCGTACGAGGTCGTCCCACATGAACCAGAAGCGGTCCTGTCCGGGTGTACCGAAGAGGTACAGGATCAGGTCCTGGTCCAGGGTGATGCGGCCGAAGTCCATCGCGACCGTCGTGGTCGTCTTGTCCCCGGTGTGTGTGAGGTCGTCGATGCCCGCGGACGCGGACGTCATCACGGCTTCGGTGCGCAGCGGATTGATCTCCGAAACGGCACCGACAAACGTGGTCTTACCCACGCCGAAGCCCCCTGCCACCACGATCTTCGCCGAGGTAGTGGAGCGGGCCGCTCCGCCGCTAGAGCTTGCGAAGTCCACTGAGCACCCTTTCGAGCAGTGTCACATCTGGCTGGCCGCCGGCGGACTCGTCGCCGCCGGGCTGGTGGATAGCGACGAGTCCGGCCTCAGCCAGGTCGGCTACGAGGATCCGGGCAACGCCGAGCGGAATCGAGAGCAGGGCCGAGATCTCGGCCACCGACTTGATCTCGATGCACAGCCGGCAGATCCGCTGGTGCTCGGGCAACTGCCCTTGCAACCGGGACGGATCGGCCGTCGTACTGACCAACGCCTCAATGGCGAGTTGGTAGCGCGGTCGGGTCCGTCCACCGGTCATGGCGTACGGACGAACCAGCGGATTGTGTGCGGCGGGCGGGGCCGGTTCGGGGGCTCGCCGGGGCTGCACGGGCTGAATGCGGGGCGGGGAGTCGTACCGGTGGGGGCGCTGCGGCCGGTGGGGCTGCTGCGGCTGCTGCGACCACTCCTGGCCCTGAACGTGCAGCGGCTGCTGAGGCTGTCGGTAGGGCTGCTGCGCGCCCTGTCCGCCGGGGGAGGGGAAGCCGAAGCCGCCGTCCCCGTGCTCACCCGGTACCTGCTGACCACCGTTGAACCGCTGTCCGCCTGGGGGTGTACCCACGATTCCTCCTCCGCCTGCCGGTCCCGGACCCAGTGGGCCCGCGCCACCGCACCCTATGGCGCGGTGACGCGAAACGCACTGTCTGTCTACTAGTTAAGAAGACTTCCCTGGAGCTCGGCACGGAGGTCCGGGGTGAGGACGCTGCCCGCGCGGTCGACCAGAAGGGCCATTTCGTACCCAACCAGGCCGATATCGGCATCCGGATGTGCAAGAACAGCCAACGAAGATCCGTCGGAAACGGACATGATGAAGAGGAACCCTCGCTCCATCTCCACAACTGTCTGATTGACCGCGCCGCCTTCGAAGATCCGGGACGCGCCCGCGGTCAGCGAGGTCAGACCGGAGGCGACAGCCGCCAGCTGATCCGCACGGTCACGCGGAAACCCCTCGGACATCGCCAGCAGGAGTCCGTCGGCGGAGACCACCACCGTGTGCGACACCCCTGGGGTGTTGTCCACGAAGTTGGTGATCAACCAGTTCAGATTCTGCGCCGCCTGGCTCATCGGGCTCACACTAACGCTCCTGGTTGTAGGTATTACTGGTGTCCGAACCCGCGTTACGTCCCCGCAGCACGCCGCGGCGCAGGTTGCTCAACCTGCCACGCACGTCCTCCGGGGCGCGGGAGACCTGGGGGCCGCCCTGGTGAGTCTGTTCGGCCGTGCCCTCGACCAGATTGGCCTTGGGCACGCGCCGGGGAAGACCGGACGGGGTGACCCCGCCCGCCTTCGGCTCCCGGAGCTTCTCGGCCCGCTCCCAGCGCTCGTCGTTCGCCGAGCGCCAGTCCTCGGTACCGTCTCCGTCCGCCTGCGCGGGAGACGGCTGCCGCTGCGGCAGTTCAGCCTGCTGCTCCTGCTCCTGCTGCGACGGCTGTGGTGCGGCGGCGGGCCGCCCGTTGCCGCGGCCGGTGGGCTGCCAGTGCTGCTGGCCACCGCGGCGCGGCAGCCCGGCATCGGTCAGCTCGTGGCCGGAGTTCGGGACGGGTCCCGAATGGTCGAAGCCTACGCGTTCCGGCGTGGACGCGGGTGCGCTCGCGGCAGATTCCGCCTCGGCCTGCGCCACCGGCTCGTACCCACCCTGGTACGTGCCCTGATCAGCCCACTCCTCCTGCTGGGGCAGGCTCGTGTACTGCTCGTCGTAGGACGGCTGCGGGGCCTGCGGAGCCGGGTGTGTCGCCTCCTGGTAGCCCCCTCCCGCGCCGTAACCGGGCTGCTCGGCAAAGCCGTTGTCGCTCCGGTACGGGTCGTAGGCGCCGTCGTACGCGGGCTGCCCGTACTGCTGCGCCTGCTCTCCGCCCGCCTGCGGCTCCTGGGCGTAGGGGGCCATGCCGTAGGGCGTCTCGCCGTACCCGGACCCGGAGTACTGCTGCTGCGGCTCCTGCTGCTGCGGGAACGGCGGGCGCTCGTTGCCGGTCTGGGCCTCCAGCGCCGCACGGCGCTCCTCCCGCATGAGCGAGCGGCCCACCGGGTCGAGCTGCGCGGAGTCCGCGGCGGGCTCCTCGTAGCGCGAGTCGTCGAAGCCGAGCTCCGCCGCCGTACGCAACGGGGGCTGGAGCGGGACCGCGTCGAAGTCCTGCTGCTGAATGATCGAGGAGACCGTGAAGTCGTCCTGCGCGGGGGCGCCGTCACCGCCGCCGCCGTGGGTGATCGCGTCCGGCAGCATGACCAGCGAGGTGGTACCGGCCTGCTCGCCCGAGGGACGCAGCTGGACCTGGATGCCGTGCCGGTCGGCGAGACGGCCGACCACGAACAGGCCCATGCGCTGGGAGACGGCGGCGTCCACCGTGGGCGGGTTGGCCAGCTTGTGGTTGATGTCGGCGAAGTCCTCGCCGGTGAGGCCGATGCCCTTGTCGTGGATCTCGATCATCACGCGGCTGTCGGGCAGCCGGGTCGCGGTGACCCGCACCTTGGTCTGCGGCGAGGAGAACGTGGTGGCGTTCTCCAGCAGCTCGGCCAGCAGGTGCACGAGGTCGGTGACGGACTGGCCGTGGATCTCGGTCTCCGGTACGCCGGAGAGCTCGATGCGCTCGTAGGACTCCACCTCGGACGAGGCGGCCCGCAGGACGTCCACCAGCGGGACCGGCTGGTTCCAGCGGCGGCCCGGCTCCTCACCGGCGAGGACGAGGAGGTTCTCGCCGTTGCGCCGCATACGGGTCGCCAGATGGTCCAGCCGGAAGAGGCTGTCCAGCTGGTCCGGGTCGGCCTCGTTGTTCTCCAGGTCGGTGATGAGGGTCAGCTGGCCCTCGATGAGCGACTGGTTGCGGCGCGAGAGGTTGGTGAAGATCGCGTTGACGTTGCCCCGCAGCATGGCCTGCTCGGCCGCCAGCCGGACCGCCTCGCGGTGCACCTGGTCGAAGGCGCGGGCGACCTCGCCGATCTCGTCCTGGCTGTTGATCGGGATCGGGTGGACACGGGTGTCCACCCGGCCCGGATCGGTCCGGGAGAGCTGATCGACGAGCGAGGGCAGCCGCTGCTCGGCGATGGAGAAGGCGGCCGTGCGGAGCCGGCGCATCGAGCGGCTCATCTGACGGGCCATGAGCCCGGCCAGGACGAATGCGGCCAGCAGGGCGATGACCACGATCGCGGCGTTGACGAAGGCGTCGGTCCGGGCGGTGGACGAGATCTGGGCGGCCTCGGTCACCGCCTTGTCGACGAGCTCCTCCTCGACCGTGGTGTAGCCGTCGAACTTCGCGGTGGCCGCGGCCATCCAGCTCTCGGGGGTGATCCCCTTGGCCTTGAGCTGCTTGGGGTCCTTGCCCAGGCCGATCTCCTGGGCCATGCCGTCGTAGACCGAGCCGTCGATGGTGGGCGGCGTCACGAACGGCTCGCCCGCCGCCTCGGCCTTCTCCTTCGCGGACTTGAGGTCCTCGGCGCCCTCGGCGGCCTTGCCGGCCATGACCGCCTTCAGCCGGGCGGCGTCGGCCTCCGTGCCGCCGGAAGTGAACTCGCCGAGGGCGATCTGCTCCAGGTAGTTGTACGAGCCGAAGGCCTTGACCTGGTCGTTGAACTTGCCGCTCTCCCGGCTGGGCCGCACCAGAAGGTGCATGCCGATGGAGCGCTGAAGCGATTCTGCAGCCTTGGCCAGCTCAAGGGCGTACACGGTACGGCCGTAACTGGTGATGTTGCCGGTGCCGAGGCCGAGTTCGTTGCAGAACTCCATGAGGGAGTGCTGGACCTGGGTGTATCCCTCTTCGGCCTTCACCGGGTCCATGGCGGCGGTGTACGCGGCCTTGCGCAGCTCCGGGAGCTTCGGCTCCTCCAGCTTGAACAGCTTGAGACGGCGCTCCAGTCCCTGCTTCCCGGGCATGTCCTCGACGGCCGCGTCGAACTTCTTCGCGGCCGCGTCGGTGGTGGCCCGGACCCGGGTGACGATCTCGGAATCACGCTGGTTGGACAGCAGCGGCTGGGCGGTGAGGTCACGTTCGTTGAGCAGCGCCTGCCCGTACTCGGACGCCGCGCGCACGATCAGCGCGGTCTTCTCGGCGTCCTGGGCCTCCTGCCAGGTGTCGACCGAGCCCTTCACCTGGAAGCCGCCCATGATCAGGCCGACGAGCACCGGGATCAGGAGGATCGCGTTCAGCCGGGTGGGCACCCGCCAGTTGCGCGGGGACAGCCGGCTGGTGCTGCCACCGGCGGACGTCCCCTCGGACACGTCGGCGGACGGCGCCACGGCACGCGGCGGTGGGGTGAAGTTGCCCCGCTCCGCCCGCGCTGTCGTGCCCTCGTTGTTACGCCTCACTCGACCAACAACCTCTCGGCGTCGGCACCTACGTTGTGCCGTGTTTCGTTCAGGGCCGTACTACTCGGGAGTTCATCGAATTGCAGCACGCCTACCGGTCGCGTTCCAAACAGTCGGAATGTGCGATTCCGAGTGGCCCGCACCTCGAATAAAACGGGCATAAAGAACGAGCCCCGCCAAAAGGCGGGGCTCATGTGAGCGCAGCGATACCGAGCGTGTGCGTCGGGTGCTGGCTCTGGGGCAATTCTCCTTCGAAACGTTATGAACACAGGGGTGGATCGTGTCAAAGGACACAGCCCACCCCCGTGCGACTACCGTAATTGGCGTACGGCAATACCGACTTGTGCCTACTTGAGCCGCGCCATCAAGGCGTGCTCGACCAGGGTGATCAGACCGCTCTTCGCGTCACCGCGGTGCCGCGCGTCGGTCGTGATGATCGGGGTGTCGGGCCCGATCTGGAGGGCTTCGCGGACCTCGTCGGGGGTGTAGGGCTGGTGTCCGTCGAAGCCGTTGAGGGCGATGACGAAGGGGAGACCGCTGTTCTCGAAGTAGTCGACGGCGGGGAAGCAGTCGGCGAGGCGGCGGGTGTCGACGAGGACGACGGCGCCGATGGCGCCGCGTACGAGGTCGTCCCACATGAACCAGAAGCGGTCCTGTCCGGGTGTACCGAAGAGGTACAGGATCAGGTCCTGGTCCAGGGTGATGCGGCCGAAGTCCATCGCGACCGTCGTGGTCGTCTTGCCGCCGGTGTGTGTGAGGTCGTCGATGCCCGCGGACGCGGACGTCATCACGGCTTCGGTGCGCAGCGGATTGATCTCCGAAACGGCACCGACGAACGTGGTCTTACCCACGCCGAACCCGCCCGCCACCACGATCTTCGCCGAGGTGGTGGCCCGGGCTGCACCGCCACTAGAGCTTGCGAAGTCCACTGAGCACCCTTTCGAGCAGTGTCACATCCGGCGCGCCGCCGGCCTCTCCATTGCCCGGCTGGTGGATGGCCACCATGCCGGCTTCCGCCAGGTCCGCGACGAGAATCCGGGCCACACCGAGCGGCATCGACAGCAGGGCCGACACCTCGGCCACCGACTTGACCTCGCGGCACAGGTGGCAGATCCGCTGGTGCTCGGGGAGCAGCGTCCCGAGGTGCGCCGGGTCGGCCGTGGTGCTGACCAGCGCCTCTATCGCGAGTTGGTAGCGCGGTCGGGTCCGTCCACCGGTCATGGCGTACGGGCGGACCAGCGGCTGGTCGCCTTCACCTTCGTACGACGCGTGGTTCAACGCGCCGTACGGATCGGGTGAGGCGGGGGGCGGGGTCATGAATCCTCCGGGCGTGACAGCAGGGTGTCGGCTTGCCGTCTGAAGGGGCCGGTGGGGGTCTGTAAACGGCCGGACGGGCGAGTGATGAGTGCGGTACCTGGGCTAATCGTCTGTGTCACCGGTTCACGGCCGCCTAGTGAAGCAGGCTGCCCTGGAGTTCGGCGCGGAGGTCCGGCGTCAGGACAGTGCCTGCCCGGTCCACCAGCAGAGCCATCTCGTAGCCGACCAGACCGATGTCGGCGTCCGGGTGGGCCAGCACGGCCAGTGAGGAGCCGTCCGAGATGGACATCAGGAAGAGGAATCCGCGTTCCATCTCCACCACGGTCTGGCTGACGGCGCCGCCCTCGAAGATCCGGGAGGCACCCGCGGTCAGCGACGTCAGACCGGAGGCGACAGCCGCCAGCTGGTCGGCGCGGTCGCGCGGGAAACCTTCGGACATCGCCAGCAGGAGTCCGTCGGCGGAGACCACCACTGTGTGGGACACCCCTGGGGTGTTGTCCACGAAGTTGGTGATCAACCAGTTCAGATTCTGCGCGGCCTGACTCATCGGGCTCAACTAACGCTCCTGCTGGTGAGTGGGGCCGATTGGGAAACTGCCGGTCGACGGGCCGTTGTTGGCCTGACGTCCCTGCTGGATGCCCCGGCGGAGATTGGTCAGCCGCCCGCGCACATCATCGGGCGCACGCGACACCTGGGGACCGGACTGATGGTTCTGCTGCTGGGCGGTACCCGGCACCAGATTGGCACGCGGGACCCGGCGGGGCAGACCGGACGTGGTAATTCCGCCTGCTGCGGGCTTCTTCACCCGCTCCGCCTGCCGACCGAGTTCATCGTTCGGCGAGGCGCGCCAGGAGCTTGTGGCGCCGTTGGCGTCGCCCGCGCCGCGGCGCGGTGCGGCGGGAGCGGGACGCTCCTCGGCGGGCTGCTGGGGGAACCCGGGCACCTGTGGCGCGGCGGGCGGCTGCTGGCCGCCCTGCTGCGGACCGTGGAACCAGTTCGTCTCCAGCGTGTCGTAGAGCGGGGTACGGCCGTCGCCGGGACCGGCCGGCGGCAGTGCCTCGGGCTGCGACTGCTGCGGCAGCACCGGCCGGTACTCCCCACCCGGAGCCGGCGGGACGGGCGGACGCGGGGCACCGAAGTCCCCGTTGTCGCGGTCACGCTGGCGCGGCGCCGGCCGGCCCTGGTCCTGGGCGGGCTGGCCGAAGTCCGGGCGGGCGAACTGCGCGGTGCTCGCCGGGTCCGGCATCTGCGGCACGGGCCGCTGCTGCGGGGCCGGTGCCGAGAAGTCGGGACGGGCGAACTCGGAGGTCGAGCCGGGCCCCTGACGGCTGTCCAGCGGCGGACGGGGGCTGAGCGGCGGCGGGTTCTGCGGCTGCTGGAACTGGCCGGTGGACTCGGGCTCCTCGTGGCTGCGGGGTGCGTCCAGCGGGGAGTACCCGGATGCGGACGGTTCCTCGTTGCTGCCCCAGCTGGTGGCCTGCGGACGCTGCGGCTGCGGGTTGCCGCCCGGCAGCTCCGCACGCGGACCGCCCACCGGAGGCAGCTGGCGGTCGTTCTGACCGGGTCCGCCGACCGGAGGCAGCTGGCGGTCGTTCTGACCGAACCCGCCGGGCTGCTGGAAGCCGCCGCCCTGGTTCGGCCGGGGCTGCGGGGCCTGACGTCCGGGACCGTTCTGCTCCGGACGCTTCTGGTCGAACAGGCTGGGCCGGCCCGAGTCCGTACGGCCGGTGCCGTCGCCCTGGCCGCGGGCGCCGAGACGGGCACCGCCGCCGAAGGCACCGGAGAGCCCGCCGCCCTGACGCGGCGGCTCCTGACGCGAGGCGTCCGGCTGCCGGCTCTGCGGACCGGTGTGCGGGAACCCGCCGCCCTGGAAGACGTCCGGCCGGCCGCCGGTCTGCTCGGACTGGCCCGGCTGACCCTGCGGATTCTGGGGGCGGCCCGAGCCGGTGTCGCGGGACGGCAGGGCCGCCCTCGGACCGGAACCGGCGCCGACCTGCCCACGCGTGGCGCCGGGACCGGCGGGCAGCCGGCCGCCCGGGGCCGACGGAGCGCTTTCGAGGCCGGTACGGGGCGCGTTGTCGCCGGCGAGCAGCCCACCGGGGGCGGGCTGCTGGCCCGGGGCCTGCTTCGGCACCGGCTGCTTGTTGCCGTGCGCGACGTCGACCGGAAGCATGACCAGCGCGGTCGTACCACCGGAGTCGGAGGGCCGCAGCTGGATGCGGATGCCGTGACGCAGCGACAGCCGGCCGACCACGAACAGACCCATGCGGCGGGATACCGAGACGTCCACGGTGGGCGGCGAGGCGAGCCGCTCGTTGATCGCCGCGAGGTCCTCGGGGGAGAGGCCGATACCCGTGTCGTGGATCTCGACGAGCACCCGGCCGTCGGGCAGCGCGTGACCGGTGACCCGGACCTTCGTCTGCGGCGAGGAGAACGACGTGGCGTTCTCCAGCAGCTCGGCGAGGAGGTGCACGAGGTCGTTGACGACCCGGCCGGCGACCTCGGTGGCGGGCACCGCGGCCAGTTCGATGCGCTCGTACTGCTCCACCTCGGAGGCGGCGGCACGGAGCACGTCGACCAGCGGCACGGGGCGGGTCCACCGGCGGCCCGGTTCCTCGCCCGCGAGGACGAGGAGGTTCTCACCGTTACGGCGCATACGGGTCGCGAGGTGGTCGAGCTTGAAGAGCGAGGACAGCTGGTCCGGGTCGGCCTCGCGCGACTCCAGCTCGGAGATGAGCGAGAGCTGACGCTGGATGAGGCCCTGCGAACGGCGCGAGAGGTTCGTGAACATCGCGTTGACGTTGCCCCGGAGGAGGGCCTGCTCGGCGGCGAGGCGGACGGCCTCGCGGTGCACGTCGTCGAAGGCCGCGGCCACCTTGCCGATCTCGTCCCGGGAGTGCACACCGACCGACTCGACCGAGGTGTCGACGTCCTGCGGGTCGGCCTCGGAGAGCTGCTTGACGAGCTCGGGCAGCCGGTCCTGCGCGACGCGCGTAGCGGTGTCCTGGAGGCGCCGCAGCGAGCGGATCATGGACCGGGCGACGACGAAGGCACCGACCAGCGAGACACCGAGCACGAGCAGGATGAGCGCACCCGAGATGATCGCCTCGCGCTGGGACTCGTCGCGCAGCTCGCGCGCCTTGCCCTCCATGTCGCTGAGGAGCGTCTCCTCGATCTGCTTCATGGCCTGGATCTTGGTGGAGTCCTGGTCGTACCAGTCCATGTACGAACGGCGCACACCCGGGCCGCTCATGCCGTTGGCGTTGTCGAGCACCTTCTTGGCGTAGGTGTCGGCGGCCTTGATCTCGGGCTGGCCCTCGTCGAGCGTCGAGGTCAGCTCGTCGGCGCTCTTGCCCGTGGTCGTGTAGATGGCCTCGAAGGAGCGGCGGGCCGCGTCCTCCTTGCGCTGAGCGGCCAGACCGAACTGCTGGTCGTTGCGGTCGAGGTGCGGTTCCTTGTCGTTGCCGCCCGGCAGCGCCGCGGCGATGATCGCGCGCTGGACCGACGCGTACTCCTTGGCGGAGGAGAAGGCCGCCAGGGCGCGGGTCCGCTTGATCATCTCGGGGCTGCTGGTCGCCTGCGCCATGTCCTGGGAGAGGCTCAGCAGCGAGGTGATCAGCTGGCTGTAGGCGTCGACGGTCTGGAGACTCGGACTGTCCTTGGCATACGCCTGCTTGCGGATGTCGCGGATGGAGCCGAGCTGCGAGGCGATCTGCTGGACGCTGGAGTGGATGCTCTCCAGGGCCTCGTCACCGGTGGTGTCACCGAGGTCGCTCGTCGCGGTGAGGAACGACTTCTTCGCCCGGTCGGTCTTCTTCCGGGGCTCCGTGACCTTGAAGTCGTCCGCCGGCACCCCGTTGGACAGCGGTCCCGCCGACCGGTCGCGCTCCTCCTGGAGCGCCTGGGCCAGTGAGGTCGCCTGCTTCGTCATCTTCGTCAGCAGCTGCATGTGCTCCAGCTGCTGGATGTCGTTCATGGAGTCGTTGATACGGAGACCACCCAGCGTGGTCGCGGCGACCACGGGGAGGGCGAGCAGGGAAACCAGGCGCGTGCTGATGCGCCAGTTGCGAAGAGCTACTCGTGACCCCGGGCCCGCCGCCGCTCGCGGCTTGGGCGTGGCGGCCGGATCGGACTCGCTGCCCGCTGCCCCGCCGGAGCGCTGGGCGCGGTCGTTGTTGTCGCCGGCCGCAGCCGGTCCGGGGTTCTGGGCGTGCTGGGGCGAGGAACCGCGGTCGGTCCCGCCGCGCGGCTCCTGTTCCGCCGCAGCGCTGCCATCCCTCTTGAAACGTCCCTGCACTAGCGTCGCAACCTCTGGACCAGGCGTTCTTCCGTCATGACGGAAGGAACGGTGTCGGCGTCGTGGGGCGTTGTGCTGCCCCATGGTGGTCGTGAGTGACCGGCGCTCCTCCCCTTCCCGCCGCCACTCGGCGCTGCGTTGCGCCCCTGCGCGCCGGCTTTGAAACCGCGGCGGTGCGTGGAATTTCAGCACAGTGACGGATCTCCAACAAGGGCCCAGTGCCGGGCTGTGACCTGGGTGACACGTTGTGACGGGGGAGTGACAAGTCGTGGAGAGTGATCACTGACATAACGGACCATTGGGGGTGAAGCAGGTGGGGGTGGCGGGTGTCCCAGTCGACATGATCGGGAGCGGAATAAATCATTCAGTGATGCAATGTCCGTTTCCTCCGATCGCATCCGTCGCCCGAATTGGCGGAATTGTCGCCCACTTCGTGAGCAAACTCACAGGATGATCGCCGTCTCATCCAGGCCCCCGGAGGGAATCGAATGTTTAGCCTGGCGCTTTACAGGGATGGCGAAACCGACAACCGGCGCCCCTTCAGGGGGGTGCCCCTAGTGACAGGGTCCGTACGGCAGATGAAGACGACGATGATGTTCCGCAACATTGCCAACCCCCGGCGCACCACGCTGGCGCACCTCAAGGACGCCGAAGCTCTGCAGACGCCGGAGCGGCCGGAGCACGCAGTCGACCTGCCCACGCAGACGGCCAACCCGCGCCGCACGATCCTGATGACCGCCCCCGCGGCCGCCACCGCCGCGGAGTAATACGCGCGGCGTCTCCCCTCATCACCCGCGCCGCCGCTCGTCCGGCGAGGTCCGCCCCGCCGTGCCGTGCGGCGCACGGCGTTGCGGGAACGCCCTGGTGGCCCCGCCGCCGGACTGTCGCCGCACCCTTCGGCCGCGGGCACCGGACGACGCTCCCAATCGGGGGCAAACCCCGCGGGGCGAGGCGATAGCCTGGAGCGTCAGTCTTCAGCTACCCAGCAAGTGAGGGGCGACAGCTTCCCGTGCGCATCGCCAGGTTCTCCATCGACGGCAATGTCGCCTTCGGCGCCGTCGAGGGCGACGGGCCCGATGGTCTCGTCCTCGACATCATCAAGGGCATCCCGTACACCGAGTTCGAGCTCTCCGGGACCAAGGTTCCGCTGAGCAAGGTCCGGCTGCTGCCGCCCGTGCTCCCCAACAAGGTCGTGGGCATCGGCCGCAACTACACGGAGCACGCCGCGGAACTCGGCAACGAGGTCCCCGACGTCCCCGTCGTCTTCTTCAAGCCCACCACCTCGGTGACCGGCCCCGGCGACGCCATCGAGTACCCCTCCTTCTCCGAAGAGGTGCACCACGAGGCCGAGCTGGCCGTGGTCATCGGCCGGATGTGCCGTGAGGTGCCACGGGAGCGGGTCAAGGACGTCATCTTCGGCTACACCTGCGCCAACGATGTGACCGCCCGCGACGCCCAGAAGCGCGAGAAGCAGTGGGGCAGGGCGAAGGGCTTCGACACCTCCTGCCCGCTCGGCCCCTGGGTGGAGACCGACCTCGATCCGAGTGACCTGGCCATCCAGGCCACGGTCAACGGCGAGCAACGCCAGCTCGGCCGGACGAGCGAAATGATCCGGAGCATCGAGGACCTGGTGGTCCACATCACGGAAGCCATGACGCTGCTCCCGGGCGATGTGATCCTCACCGGGACTCCCGCAGGGGTCGGACCCCTCCATGTCGGCGACGAGGTCGCCGTCACCATCGAAGGCATCGGCACTCTCACCAACAAGGTGATCAAGCGTGGTTAACGGACCTGTCCGCGTACGTTTCTGTCCCTCCCCGACCGGCAACCCCCACGTGGGCCTGGTCCGGACGGCTCTCTTCAACTGGGCCTTCGCCCGGCACCACCAGGGCACCCTGGTCTTCCGCATCGAGGACACCGACGCGGCCCGCGACTCCGAGGAGTCGTACGAGCAGCTCCTCGAAGCGATGCGCTGGCTCGGCCTCGACTGGGACGAGGGCCCCGAGGTCGGCGGCCCGCACGCCCCGTACCGCCAGTCGCAGCGCATGGACATCTACAAGGACGTCGCCGAGAAGCTTCTCGCCGCCGGCCACGCGTACCACTGCTACTGCACCACCGAGGAGCTCGACGCCCGCCGCGACGCCGCCCGCGCCGCCGGCAAGCCGTCCGGCTACGACGGGCACTGCCGCGACCTGAGCGCGGAGCAGAAGGCCGCGTACGAGGCCGAGGGGCGCGCGTCCATCGTCCGTTTCCGGATGCCCGACGAGGTCCTCACCTTCACCGACCTGGTCCGCGGCGACATCACCGTCCAGCCGGAGAACGTGCCGGACTACGGCATCGTCCGCGCCAACGGCGCCCCGCTCTACACGCTGGTCAACCCGGTCGACGACGCGCTGATGGACATCACCCACGTCCTGCGCGGTGAGGACCTGCTCTCCTCCACCCCGCGCCAGATCGCCCTGTACGCGGCGCTCATCGAGCTGGGCATCGCCAAGCAGACCCCGGAGTTCGGCCACCTGCCGTACGTCATGGGCGAGGGGAACAAGAAGCTCTCCAAGCGCGACCCGCAGGCCTCGCTCAACCTCTACCGCGAGCGCGGCTTCCTGCGCGAGGGGCTGCTCAACTACCTCTCGCTGCTCGGCTGGTCGATCGCCGAGGACCGGGACATCTTCGACATCGACGAGATGGTCGCCTCGTTCGACATCACGGACGTCAACGCCAACCCGGCCCGCTTCGACCTCAAGAAGTGCGAGCACGTCAACGCCGAGCACATCCGCCGGCTGGATGTGAAGACCTTCACCGAGGCCTGCGGCCCCTGGCTCAAGGCCCCGTTCGCCCCCTGGGCCCCGGAAGCCTTCGACGCGGACGTGTTCGCGGCGATCGCCCCGCACGCCCAGACCCGGCTCACGGTCCTCTCCGAGATCACGGCCAACGTCGACTTCCTCTTCCTCGACGAGCCGGCGACCGACGAGGCGTCCTGGGCCAAGGCGATGAAGGAGGGCTCCGACGCCCTGCTCGTGACGGCCCGCGCCAAGCTGATCGCCGCCGAGTGGAACGCGGACGCCCTGAAGAACGCGATCCTCACCGCGGGCGAGGAGCACGGCCTGAAGCTCGGCAAGGCGCAGGCTCCGGTCCGCGTCGCCGTCACCGGCCGCACGATCGGCCTGCCGCTCTTCGAGTCCCTGGAGATCCTGGGCCGCGAGCGCACCATCGCCCGCATCGACGCGGCGCTGGCGAAGCTGGCCGCGTAGCGGTTTCGATCACACGATGGGGTGGCTGCTCTCCTGGAGCAGCCACCCCATCGGCATGTCTCCGTATTCATGTCGGCGCCCTGCCTTCCGCGGAACGCGGGCAGCCCGGCCCGGGCGATCGCGAGTGCGGCGTCCGACTTGTCGCCCCAAGGCCTCGGACCTGAGGAGTTGAAGATCGAAGTCTGTCCGCGCCGCGAACCGGTGGGGGCGGCCCAAGGGCACGGTTTCGGCCGAGCCGCACGCGGCATTCGGCCCCATGTTGCTGTTTGCTCACGGAAACTCGCGTGATGAATAGCGTCAGTGGACATCACCCGGTGGGGGTTCGGCAGGACGGTGCGGAGGGCGGACGGACAGCGATCTCAACGTGTCCGTAAGCGAGTTGTACACATCGGCGGGCGCCGCGAACGTACTCGTATCGGATCTGGAAGGGCCTTTGCGCAAGGCCATCGACAACGCCGCTGCGGCAGCACCCCCTGCCTCCTGCCGCCGGGTGCCGAGCAGCAGTTCCGGGCACCGTCCGCGCAGAGGTCTGTGACGCCCACCCGCGTTAGTGTGGCCGCATGCCGATCCGAGCCGTGCTCTGGGACATCGACGACACGATCTTCGACTACTCCGGCGCCGACCGCGTCGGCATGCGCAAGCACCTGGAACACGAGGGCCTGCCCGAGAGATATGCCTCCCTCCCGCGGGCCCTCGACGCGTGGAAGGCCATCACGGACGTGCAGTGGGCACGGTTCGCGGCCGGGGAGGTCAGCTTCCAGGGGCAGCGCAGGGAGCGGGTCCGGACGTTTCTCGGGCGGCCGCTGAGCGACGGCGAGGCCGACGAGTGGTTCGGCAGGCACGCCGGGCACTACGAGGCGGCCTGGGAGCTGTTCCCGGACGCCGTGCCGACGCTGGACCGGCTGGCGGACGGGTACCGCCACGCCGTCCTGTCGAACTCCAGCATCCACAACCAGGACCACAAGCTGCGCGCGCTCGGGGTGCGGGACCGCTTCGAGGTGGTGCTGTGCGCCGTGGAACTGGGCGTCTCCAAGCCCGCTGCCGGGGCCTTTCTCGCCGCCTGCGAGGCACTGGCGCTCGATCCGCACGAGGTGCTGTACGTCGGCGACGAACCCGACATCGATGCCGCGGGCGCGACGGCGGCGGGACTGACGGGTGTCTGGCTGGACCGGCGCGGCCTTGGCGGACGCCCCGAACTCGTCCGGATCACGGCTCTCGACCAGCTCCCCGGCGTACTTGCGGGCCATACCCGTTTTGGAGCGCCGGACACCTTCGGGTAATGTTCTTTCTGCGCCGCCCGAGCGGAACGAAAGATCCGGACGGGAAGCGCAGACAGGAACAAGACCCTCAGGGGTTGCGTTTCATTGGGCTATGGTGTAATTGGCAACACTACGGTTTCTGGTACCGTCATTCTAGGTTCGAGTCCTGGTAGCCCAGCGCAAGACAGTATGTTTGCAAGATCAGCAAGTTGTAGTAAGCAAGCCCCCGTTGTGTAGCGGCCTAGCACGCTGCCCTCTCACGGCAGTAGCGCCGGTTCAAATCCGGTCGGGGGTACAGATCCTTCCCGCGAGAACATCTGGGTCGCACCCACGTTCTTGATGCAGGATCGCTAGGGCCCCCGTTGTGTAGCGGCCTAGCACGCTGCCCTCTCACGGCAGTAGCGCCGGTTCGAATCCGGTCGGGGGTACTTGTAACACCATGGGCTATGGTGTAATTGGCAACACTACGGTTTCTGGTACCGTCATTCTAGGTTCGAGTCCTGGTAGCCCAGCGCAAGACAGTATGTTTGCACCATCAGTAAGTCGCAGTATCCAAGCCCCCGTTGTGTAGCGGCCTAGCACGCTGCCCTCTCACGGCAGTAGCGCCGGTTCAAATCCGGTCGGGGGTACAACAGAGCAGAAGCAGAAGGTCCCTCACTCCGGTGAGGGACCTTCTGCTTCTGCGTGGGGGCTGTTCGGCCCCAGGCTCCGGAGCCGCTCTCACAGCCCGTACCGTCCGCGAAACCGAAACAGGGACGGACGACCGCGGCGGCCGAGGAGGATGTGGTGATCCTGCCGACCGGCATGCGCGTCAACCACTTCTGGGGAGTGCGCCGTCGGCTCCCCGTGGTCCTCGCGATGCCGCGCCTGCTGGGGGAGTTGAGCCGGGACAAGAGCCACGGCCTGCTCGGATACCACGTGCTGTCCGGCTCGCCCAGGACGTACTGCGTCGTCCAAGTACGGGGAGTCGGAGGAGAAGCTGTACGCGTACGCCGTGGCGCCGGACACGCCGCACCTCAAGGCGTGGGCGATGATCAGTCGCAAGGAGAAGAAGTCCCGGCAGCACGTGGGGCTGTGGCACGGGACCCATGTCGTGCCCGAGGGCGGCTGCGAGTCCGTATACGCGGAGATGCCGGCGTACGGACCGGTCGCGGCGACCGGGTCGCTGCCGGTCGAGGGGCGGGGCCGCCGAGCGGCGGACCGGCTCGCGCACCGTTCCGGCGCGAAGTGAGGCGTTGAGCCGAGACTGATCTCGAAGGGGGCCGCCACGACGCTGGGGCGGCCTGTTGGGGGAGGAGCGGGAGCGTCGGTTCAGCCGGTACGGCGCAGGGCCTCGCTCAACCGGGCGGCGGAGTCGATGACCGCCTGGGCGTGCATCCGGCCCGGGTGGCGGGTCAGCCGCTCGATCGGCCCGGAGACCGAGACCGCCGCGACCACGCGGTTCGAGGGGCCGCGCACGGGGGCGGATACCGAGGCGACGCCCGGTTCGCGCTCACCGATCGACTGGGCCCAGCCCCGGCGGCGTACGCCGGAGAGCGCCGTCGCGGTGAACCGGGCGCCCTGGAGTCCGCGGTGGAGGCGCTCCGGCTCCTCCCAGGCCATCAGGATCTGCGCGGAGGATCCCGCCTTCATGGTGAGCGTGGAGCCGACCGGCACGGTGTCCCGTAGTCCGGACAGCCGCTCCGCCGCCGCCACGCAGATGCGCATGTCACCCTGCCGGCGATAGAGCTGGGCGCTCTCGCCGGTGATGTCGCGGAGGTGGGTCAGCACCGGGCCCGCCGTGGCGAGCAGCCGGTCCTCGCCCGCCGCGGCGGCGAGCTCCGAGAGCCGGGGGCCGAGAATGAAGCGGCCCTGCATGTCCCTTGCCACCATGCGGTGGTGTTCCAGTGCCACGGCCAGCCGGTGAGCCGTGGGTCGTGCGAGCCCGGTCGCCGCGACCAGCCCGGCGAGTGTGGCCGGTCCGGACTCCAGGGCGCTCAATACCAGAGCTGCCTTGTCGAGAACGCCGACGCCGCTAGAGTTGTCCATACGACGATACTCGCGTCTCACTCTGTGAAACGCAAGTTCAATTTTCCGGGGAAGTTGCGAACCTGTACGGGCGGCCCCACAACGGCCCGTAGCCACCGCCCCGCACGGGGGTCCGGACGGGGGCGCACCGAATCTCTAGTTGGGCCGGCGACGACGCCGGCCGGAGGGAAAGCGATGGGTAGGACACTCGCGGAGAAGGTTTGGGACGACCATGTCGTCCGGCGCGCCGAAGGTGAGCCCGACCTCCTCTACATCGATCTGCACCTGCTGCACGAGGTGACCAGCCCGCAGGCCTTCGACGGTCTGCGGCAGGCCGGACGCCCGGTGCGGCGCCTCGACCTCACCATCGCCACCGAGGACCACAACACCCCGACCCTCGACATCGACAAGCCGATCGCCGACCCGGTCTCCCGCGCACAGCTGGAGACCCTGCGCAAGAACTGCGCGGAGTTCGGCGTCCGGCTGCACCCGCTGGGCGACGTCGAGCAGGGCGTCGTGCACGTGGTCGGCCCGCAGTTGGGTCTGACCCAGCCCGGCACCACGGTCGTATGTGGTGATTCCCACACCTCCACGCACGGTGCGTTCGGTGCGCTGGCGTTCGGTATCGGCACCAGCCAGGTCGAGCACGTGCTGGCCACGCAGACGCTGCCGCTGGCCCGCCCGAAGACGATGGCCATCACCATCGACGGCGAACTGCCCGACGGCGTCACCGCCAAGGACCTGATCCTCGCGATCATCGCGCGGATCGGCACCGGCGGCGGCCAGGGCTACATCCTCGAATACCGCGGCTCCGCCATCGAGAAGCTCTCGATGGAGGCCCGGATGACCATCTGCAACATGTCGATCGAGGCCGGCGCGCGGGCGGGCATGATCGCCCCCGACCGCACCACCTTCGACTATCTGCAGGGCCGGGACCACGCCCCGCAGGGCGAGGACTGGGACGCTGCCGTCGCGTACTGGAAGACGCTGCGCACGGACGACGACGCGGTCTTCGACGCCGAGGTGGTCATCGAGGCCGCCGAACTGGCGCCGTTCGTCACCTGGGGCACCAACCCCGGCCAGGGCGCGCCGCTGTCGGCCAACGTCCCCGATCCCGCTTCGTACGAGGACGCCTCGGAGCGCAACGCCGCCGAAAAGGCCCTGGAGTACATGGGGTTGACCGCCGGCCAGCCGCTGCGTGAGATCGGTGTCGACACCGTCTTCGTAGGCTCCTGCACCAACGGCCGGATCGAGGACCTGCGCAACGCGGCCGCGATCATGGACGGCCGCAAAGTCGCCGACGGCGTGCGGATGCTGGTCGTCCCGGGCTCGGTCCGGGTCGCCCTCCAGGCCGTCGAGGAGGGCCTGGACAAGGTCTTCACCGCCGCGGGTGCCGAATGGCGGCACGCGGGTTGCTCGATGTGCCTCGGTATGAACCCCGACCAGCTGGCCCCCGGCGAGCGCTCCGCCTCGACCTCGAACCGCAACTTCGAGGGCCGGCAGGGCAAGGGCGGCCGTACCCACCTGGTCTCCCCGCAGGTTGCCGCCGCGACCGCCGTGCTGGGCCATCTGGCCTCGCCGGCCGACCTGTCCGACGCCCGTACGCCCGCCGGAGTCTGAGAATCATGGAAGCTTTCACCGCACACACCGGCCGGGCCGTCCCGCTGCGCCGCAGCAACGTGGACACCGACCAGATCATTCCGGCCCACTGGCTGAAGAAGGTCACCCGGGACGGCTTCGAGGACGGGCTCTTCGAGGCCTGGCGCAAGGACGGGGACTTCGTCCTCAACCGCCCGGAGCGCAAGGGGGCCTCGGTCCTGGTGGCAGGTCCCGACTTCGGTACCGGATCGTCTCGCGAGCACGCCGTCTGGGCCCTCCAGAACTACGGCTTCAAGGCCGTCATCTCCTCCCGGTTCGCCGATATCTTCCGGGGCAACTCGTTGAAGAACGGGCTGTTGACCGTGGTCCTGGACCAGCAGGTGGTCGACGCCCTGTGGGAGCTGACCGAGGCCGACCCGACCGCCGAGGTCACCGTCGACCTGGAGAAGAGGCAGGTCCTCGCCGAGGGAATCACGGCCGACTTCGAGCTCGACGAGAACGCCCGCTGGCGGCTGCTGAACGGCCTGGACGACATCAGCCTCACCCTGCAGAACGAAGCGGACATCGCGGCCTACGAGGCGGCCAGGCCGGCCCACAAGCCCCGTACAATTAGCGCCTGAGCAGCACGTTTCCCGTACTGCGCCCCCTGCCTTCTGGTAGGGGGCGCAGTCGCTTGTTGAGCCCCCGTCGGGCGACAACTCGCCCCAGATGGCACAATCGGTGCATGGAACGCGACAGCCAACTCAAGCTTTACGGCCAAGTCGCCGACCAATTGAAGGAAGCGCACTCGCGAGTGCGTGCACTGCAAGTCCCGGAGGGCGTACGGATGGCGCTGAACCGGAAGCTGTTGGTCGTCACGGCCGCGGCAAAGCACGATCTCCCGGATGCGGCAAGGCGTCTGGACCGGTTGATGAAGGACCTCGATGAGGGCCGATTCCCCGAAGGTGACTGACTCTGCGGAACTGTGCAGCGGTCGACTTCGTTGCGGCACTAGGGTGATTAGCCCGTTTCGTGTTTGATTTGCGGTATATATCTGCCTAACGTGCGAAAAAGCCTGAACAGTTTCGTTCGGGCGATGTCTCCGAAGGGGAAGACGTGAACAAGGCGCAGCTCGTAGAAGCGATTGCCGACAAGGTCGGCGGCCGTCAGCAGGCCGCGGACGCCGTCGATGCGGTGCTCGACGCGATCGTTCGTGCGGTTGTCGCAGGTGACCGGGTTTCGGTCACCGGCTTCGGCTCGTTCGAGAAGGTCGACCGCCCCGCCCGTTACGCCCGCAACCCGCAGACGGGTGAGCGCGTACGGGTCAAGAAGACCTCGGTGCCCCGCTTCCGTGCGGGACAGGGCTTCAAGGACCTGGTGAGCGGCTCGAAGAAGCTCCCCAAGAACGACGTGGCCGTGAAGAAGGCCCCCAAGGGCAGCCTCTCGGGCGGATCTTCCACCCGTACGACGGCCAAGGCCGCCGCGAAGAAGGCGACCGCCAAGAAGGCCGTGGCGAAGAAGGCCACCGCCAAGAAGACCGTGGCAGCGGCGAAGACCACAGCCGCCAAGAAGACCGCCGCGAAGAAGACCTCCGCGGCGGCGAAGAAGACCACGGCGGCCGCGAAGAAGGCGGCCCCGGCGGCGAAGAAGACCGCGACGGCGGCCAAGAAGGCCGTCGCGGCCAAGACCGCGCCCGCCAAGAAGACCACGGCGAAGAAGGCGCCCGCCAAGAAGACCACCGCGCGCAAGACCACGGCCAAGAAGGCCACTGCACGCAAGAAGTGAGGACCGGCTCCACAGGGCTCCTCACACGCGCCGGGCCGGGCTCCCCTCGGGGAGCCCGGCCCGCGGGCTTTTCCGGGCCCGGCCGGTCTCAGAACGTCTGGAGCGTCACCAGGGTGATGTGCAGCCCGGCGCCCTCGCCCCGGCCCTCGATCCGCACCCGCTGCCCCGGACGCAGCAGCCGCAGGCCGCCGGCGTCGAAGGCCGGGGCGTCGAAGTCCACCGGGGTGCCGTCGTCGAGCAGCACGCTGCCGGTGCGGGTCTCGGGGTCGTACGTGTACGAGGTCGCCTGCATGGGCGGCAGCCTATCGGTCCGCGGCCCGGGCCCTCGCGGCCCAGCGCCCCGCGGTGTAGGGGCCGACGCCCAGGGCCAGCGCGGCCCGCAGATCGTCGCCCGTGTCCACGTCCTGGCGCACCGAATCGATACCGGACAGCGTGACCTCCGTGGCCCCCGAGGCGAGATGCCTGGCTCTCGAAGGACCACCGAAAGCGGGGCGCAATTCCACTCCTGGCCCAGCGGAGAGAAACGTTGTTCCGATTCCCGCGGCATCGGTCACAAAGGCCCGGGGAAAAGCGGCGGAGAATTCGAGTACGCGAGACAATTCCGCCGCCCGCAATGCGGGCAGATCGGCGTTGAGCGCGGCGACGGCCGCCCGGGGACGGGCCGACCGCACCGCGCGTTCACCGTGTGCGAGGGCGGCGTTGAGCCCGACGGCAGGAGTGTCGGCGACGATCCGGGCCCCGAGAGCCGCAAGCGCCGCCCCGGCCGCCGTGTCGTCCGTGACGACCACCACATCGGTGACCCCCGGGCAGGACAGCGCGGCGGACACGGTGTCCCGGGCGAAGGCCAGGGCGAGCCGGGGCCGCAGCAGAGCGCCGGAAGCGGGCGCCAGCCTGCTCTTGGCGTGCGCCAGGGGCTTCAACGGGACGACCAGTGACCAGGGGCCGGTCGGGTCGGTGTTCGTGGCGGTCTCCCCTTCGATGCGCATGGCCGCCTATTGTCGCCTGCCGGTACGACAACCCGGAGGGTCGGTCCCGAAGGCGAGGCGTACGGTGTTCTCGACAGAGCAGGGGCCTGGGGCGAGACTTGACCGTCGGTAGTCAGCCAGCAGTGAGCTCCACAGTCAGGTCTTAGAGGAAGGTGTCCGAGTGTCCCGCCGCAGAATCGGCTTCTGGTACCGCCTGGCGGCGGTCATCGCGAAACCGCCGCTGGTGATTCTGTTCAAGCGCGACTGGCGGGGAATGGAACACATTCCGGCCGACGGCGGATTCATCACCGCGGTCAACCACAACTCGTACCTGGACCCTCTTTCGTACGGGCACTTCCAGTACAACACCGGACGGGTGCCGAGGTTCCTCGCCAAGGCCGGTCTCTTCAAGGCCCCCTTCGTCGGGATGATGCTGCGCGGCACCGGCCAGATCCCGGTGTACCGCGAGACCACGAACGCGCTGGACGCCTTCAGGGCCGCCGTCGACGCCATCGCGCGCGGCGAGTGCGTCGCCTTCTACCCCGAGGGCACCCTCACGCGGGACCCCGAGATGTGGCCGATGGCCGCCAAGACCGGCGCCGCCCGCGTCGCGTTGATGACCAGGGCCCCGGTCATCCCCGTCGCGCAGTGGGGCGCCAACCTGGCGGTGCCGCCCTACGCCACGGAGAAGAAGATGCGGTTCTTCCCCCGCAAGACCCTCCAGGTGCAGGCAGGACCGCCCGTCGACCTCTCCCGGTTCTACGGCCAGGAACCCACGCCCGACGTGCTGCGCGAGGCGACCGAGGCCATCATGGCCGCCGTCACCGCGCAGCTCGCGGAGGTGCGCGGCGAGAAGGCGCCCGCCGAGCTCTACGACCATCGCAAGGCCCGTGCGGAACAACGGCGCAAGGCCGAAGGAGAGGGAACCAAGTGACGCACCCCGTAAAGGCGGCCGTCTTCGGAACGGGCTCGTGGGGTACGGCCTTCGGCATGATTCTCGCGGACGCGGGCTGCGAGGTCACGCTCTGGGGCCGCCGGGCCGAGGTCGCCGAGGCCGTCAACACCACGCGCACCAACCCGGACTATCTGCCGGGCATCGAACTTCCCGCGTCGGTGCGGGCCACCACGGACGCCGCCGAGGCGCTGCGTGGTGCCGACTTCGCGGTGCTCGTCGTGCCGTCCCAGACGCTGCGGGCCAATCTCGCCGCGTGGGCCCCGCACCTGGAGCCGCAGACGGTACTCGTCTCCCTGATGAAGGGCGTCGAACTCGGCACCGCGAAGCGGATGAGCGAGGTCATCGAGGACGTCGCCCAGGTCCCGGCCGACCGTGTGGCCGTCGTCACCGGGCCCAACCTCGCCAAGGAGATCGCCGAACGCCGGCCCGCCGCGGCCGTCGTGGCCTGCCGGGACGAGTCCGTCGCGCGCCGCCTCCAGACCGCCTGCCACACCCCGTACTTCCGCCCGTACACCAGCACCGACGTGGTCGGCTGCGAACTGGGCGGCGCCGTCAAGAACGTCATCGGGCTGGCCGTCGGCATCGCCGACGGCATGGGCCTGGGCGACAACACCAAGGGCTCGCTCATCACCCGCGGACTCGCCGAGACCATCCGGCTGGGCGTCGCCATGGGCGCCGACCCGCTGACCTTCTCCGGACTCGCCGGCCTCGGTGACCTGGTGGCGACCTGTTCGTCGCCGCTCTCGCGCAACCACACCTTCGGCGTCAACCTCGGCCGGGGCATGACGCTCCAGGAGACCATCGCGGTCACCAAGCAGACTGCCGAGGGCGTCAAGTCGTGCGAATCCGTGCTCGACCTGGCCCGCAGGTACGGCGTCGAGATGCCCATCGCCGAGACGGTCGTCGGCATCGTCCACGAGGGCAAGCCGCCGATGGTCGCGCTCAAGGAACTGATGTCGCGCAGCGCCAAGGCCGAGCGGCACTGAGAGGCCGCCGGGCGGCCCGGGGTTGGGCGCAGCCCCCCCACGGCGGTTCACCCGCCGGGCGGCCCGGGCCGCGCTGACGTGACCCCTACCAGAAGGTACGCTCGTCGCGATATGAGCAGCGAGAACCTCCCCCAGAGCACGGAGCAGCAGCTCCGCAAGCCGCGTGTGGCCGTCGTGTTCGGCGGCCGCAGTTCCGAGCACGGCATTTCGGTGGTCACGGCCGGTGCGGTCCTGAACGCGATCGACCGGACGAAGTACGACGTACTGCCGATCGGCATCACGACGGACGGCCGCTGGGCGCTCACCGCGGACGAGCCCGAACGCATGGCCATCACGGACCGGAAGATGCCCGACGTGGCACAGCTGGCCGAGTCCGACGAGGGCGGCGTGGTGCTCTCCGTCGATCCCGGCAGCCGCGAAGTGGTCTACAGCGAGCCCGGATGCGTCCCCAAGGCGCTCGGCGAGGTCGACGTCGTCTTCCCCGTCCTGCACGGTCCCTACGGTGAGGACGGCACGCTCCAGGGCCTCCTGGAGCTCTCCGGTGTGCCGTATGTCGGCGCCGGAGTCCTCGCGTCGGCGGTCGGCCAGGACAAGGAGTACATGAAGCGCGTCTTCACCTCCTTCGGGCTCCCCGTCGGGCCGTACCTGGTCGTGCGTCCCCGCGAGTGGGACAACGACCCCCAGGGCGCCCGCGCGCGCATCACGGACTTCGCCGACGAGCACGGCTGGCCGCTCTTCATCAAGCCCGCCCGGGCCGGCTCGTCCATCGGTATCACCAAGGTCGACGACGCCTCCGGTCTCGACGAGGCGATCGTCGAGGCCCGCCGCCACGACCCCAAGTTCCTTGTGGAGTCGTTGCTGCGGGGCCGCGAGATCGAGTGCGGGGTGCTGGAGTTCGAGGACGGCCCGCGCGCCAGCGTGCCCGCCGAGATCCCCCCGGTCACCTCGCACGACTTCTACGACTTCGAGGCCAAGTACATCGACGCGGCGTCCGGGATCGTGCCCGCCCCGCTCACCGCCGAGGAGACCGCCGAGGTCCAGCGGCTCGCGGTCGAGGCCTTCGAGGCCACCTCCTGCGAGGGCCTGGTGCGCGCCGACTTCTTCCTCACCGAGGACGGCGGCTTCGTCATCAACGAGATCAACACCCTGCCGGGATTCAC
This sequence comes from Streptomyces sp. NPDC026062, assembly GCF_055568375.1. Classification (NCBI taxonomy): domain Bacteria; kingdom Bacillati; phylum Actinomycetota; class Actinomycetes; order Kitasatosporales; family Streptomycetaceae; genus Streptomyces; species Streptomyces sp. NPDC026062. Next base: position 150,040 of record NZ_JBVHOQ010000009.1, on the reverse strand, counting down.
CCCGATCTCCATGTACCCGCGCATGTGGCAGGAGAGTGGCGTCAGCTATCAGCAGCTGGTCGACCGGCTCATCCAGGCGGCGCTGGACCGGCCGACCGGCCTGCGCTGAGGGCGCGCACCGGCACAGCACAGGGAGTGCGCTCCGCCCGGAGCGCACTCCCTACATGCTGGGCACCGTCTTCTTGACCGCCGGCGCGAAGGCCGCCAGCGGGGTCGCGTCGTGCGCGTACGCCGACGAGAGGGTCACCTCGACGTACGCCTTGCGCAGGGTCGTCGTGAAGCGCGGCCCGCCGTCCTCCTCCTGCTCCAGCAGCCAGTTGACGCCGTTCGCCTCGGCGGCCTTCGACTGGGCGTCGTTCATCTTCGCGGGGCGGGCGACACCGCAGCGCAGTACGATCGCCCCGTCCCCCCACCCGGCGGTCAGATCCGAACGGGGCGCGGGATCACTGCGCTCCAGACCGGCGACGGAACTCGGCAGCTCCTTGTGCAGCGCACGGCAGTAGGCTGCGGCTTCCGAGGACGGCGTGGGCACCGTGACCGATGCCGAGGGGTCCGTGGAGGTGCAGCCCGCCGCAGCCATGAGGACCAGGGCGGCGGACGGACCGAGGAGCACGGGGTGGAGGAGCCGGCGGCAGGAAGATGTCACCGGCCCAGCGTAGACGGGGGCTACAGGTGAACGACCGGACAGGTCAGGGTTCTGGTGATGCCTTCCACCTGCTGGACTTTGGCGACCACCATGCGGCCGAGTTCATCGACCGTGTCGGCCTGGGCGCGCACGATCACGTCGTAGGGACCGGTGACGTCCTCTGCCTGGATCACTCCCGGAATCTTGGAGATGGTCTCGGCGACGGTCGACGCCTTGCCCACCTCGGTCTGGATAAGGATGTACGCCTGTACCACGGAACCTCCAGGGCGGCCACGAGGATCATGTGGGGGAAAGGGACGCCACGTTATCGCGTTGCCGAGGGCCGCGGGGAGACCTGTGGGCCGGATGACGCCCACAGCGTGGCGTACGGAGCGCACAAGTTGACGTATCCCTTGACGGTACCGACAGCGGTGAAGGCCCGCGACCGCAAGCTCAGCGGCGCGGACGGGGGACGCGCGCGCCCGTGACCAGCACGACGGACGGCCGCCCTCGTCGGCGGCCGCGCTCCACGCCGGACGGGCGCCCGGCCGGTGAAGCGGGCCGGACGCCCGTCCGGCCCCATAGATGAGAGGTGAGACTCGGTGAAGGGAACCGTGGGCGAGTTGGGGGAGTTCGGGCTCATCAGGGAACTGACCTCCCGGCTCACCACCACTCCGGCGGTACGGCTGGGGCCCGGCGACGACGCCGCGGTCATCACCGCCCCCGACCGAAGGGTCGTGGCGAGCACGGACATCCTGCTGGAGGGGCGGCACTTCCGGCGGGACTGGTCGACGGCGTACGACGTCGGCCGCAAGGCCGCCGCGCAGAACCTGGCCGACATCGCGGCCATGGGCGCCGTGCCCACCGCACTGCTCCTCGGCCTCGTCGTCCCGGCCGAACTCCCGGTCACCTGGGCCGGGGAGCTGATGGACGGCATCATGGACGAGTGCCAGGTCGCGGGGGCGGCCGTGGTCGGCGGGGACGTGGTGCGCGGTGACACCATCACCGTCGCGATCACCGCGCTCGGCGATCTGCGCAACCACGAACCCGTCACCAGGGCGGGCGCCCAGCCCGGCGACGTCGTCGCCGTCACCGGCTGGCTCGGCTGGTCCGCCGCCGGATACGCTGTGCTCTCGCGCGGCTTCCGCTCGCCCCGCGCCTTCGTGGAGGCCCACCGCCGCCCCGAACCGCCGTACCACGCGGGTCCCGCGGCAGCCGGGCTCGGCGCCACCGCGATGACGGACGTCAGTGACGGGCTCGTCGCCGACCTCGGCCACATCGCCGAGGCCAGCAAGGTCCGTATCGACCTGCGCTCCGGGCTCATCGACATCCCGTCGCAGATGTCCGACATCGGGCAGGCCGTCGGCGTGGACCCGCTCCAGTGGGTGCTCACCGGCGGCGAGGACCACGCGATCGTCGCGACGTTCCCGTCCGACGTGAAGCTGCCGGCCCGCTGGAAGGTGATCGGTGAGGTCCTCAACCCCTCGGCGCTGCCGCAGGTGACCGTCGACGGGGCGCCCTGGACGGCCAAGAACGGGTGGGACCACTTCGGCGACATCGAGGACGCCCAGTAGATTGCGGCGTATGCCGATACCTTCCGCCGTACCGCCCCGTGTGCTCACCGTCGCCGGATCCGATTCCGGCGGCGGTGCGGGCATCCAGGCCGACCTGAAGACGATGCTGGCCTTCGGTACGCACGGCATGAGCGTCCTGACCGCCGTCACCGCACAGAACTCACAGGGCGTGCAGGGCGCCTGGGAGCTGCCCGCGGAGGCCGTACGTGCCCAGTACCGCAGCGTCGTGGACGACATCGGCGTGAACGCGGTCAAGACCGGGATGCTGGCGTCGGCCCTGCTTGTCGAGACCGTCGCCGGACTTCTCGCCGGGACGGACGCCCCCGTCGTCGTGGACCCGGTCGGCGTCTCCAAACACGGAGACCCGCTGCTGGCGGCCGAGGCGCTCGACTCGGTCCGTACGAAGCTGCTGCCCGTCGCGACCGTGGCGACCCCGAACCTCGACGAAGTGGCACAGCTCACCGGCATCACGGTCACCGACGAGACCGGAATGCGGCAGGCGGCGGCCGCACTGCTCGGACACGGGCCCCGCTGGGTCGTCGTCAAGGGCGGACATCTGCCGGGCGAACCCGTGGACCTGCTCACGGACGGTTCGCGGGAGCACTGGCTGCGCGCCCCCCGCCACGACAACCGCCATACCCACGGCACGGGCTGCACTCTCGCATCCGCCATCGCCTGCGGACTGGCCCTGGGGCAGGACGTGCCCACGGCGGTACGGGCCGCGAAGGCCTATGTCACCGGCGCGATCGCGGCGGGCTTCCCCCTGGGATCGGGGATCGGCCCGGTCGATCACGGCTGGCGGCTGCGCGGCCGCTGAGCGGGCCCCGGCCACCGCCGGGGCGACGCCTCCGCCGCCGGAGCACAGCAAAAAGCCGGTCCACCGAGGTGGACCGGCTTTTTGGGCAACCGGTAGGGCTGCGCTACGACGGGAACGTCAGCGCGCGACCTTGCCGGCCTTGATGCACGAGGTGCAGACGTTGAGCCGCTTCGGCGTCCGCCCGACCACGGCACGCACGCGCTGGATGTTGGGATTCCAGCGACGGGACGTACGGCGGTGCGAGTGCGAAATGCTGTTGCCGAAGCTCGGCCCCTTGCCGCAAACGTCGCAGTTGGCAGCCACGGGTCACTCCAAAACTTCAGATGCACTTACAGTGAATTCCGGCACGCCGGATTCATTGACTGAAGTGGCGGTACCGGGGGATGTTCCCGACTCTCGTCGGGCAACCGAAGCAGCATACAACGGCTGCGTCGGAGATACGAAACTACCATGGGTCCACAGCCGCCCGTCCCGCCCCTGGCCCCGTCCCCGCCGCCCGCCGGGGCTACTCTGCGGTCAGCCCGCCGTCCCGGTACGCGTTTTCGAGGAGGACCATCAGGTGCCGCAGCCCGCCGACGACCTGGACGCCGTCGCGGTGCGTACCTGGTGCTCACTGGCGCTGGACGCACTGGGCCGGGAGCGCGAGGCCATCGACGCGATCAACGTGTATCCCGTCGCCGACGGCGACACCGGAACCAATCTCTACCTGACCGTGGAATCAGCGGCGGCGGCCGTCGAGGCCGTATTCGCCGCCCATGAGACCGGCACCTCGGCACCCTCCACCGCCGACGCGATGCGCGCCATGGCGCACGGGGCGCTGATCGGAGCCCGCGGGAACTCCGGCACGATCCTGGCCCAGCTGCTGCGCGGCATGGCCGGGGTACTGGCCGAAGGCGCGGGAACCGGCTCGCTGCGCGCCGCGCTGGCCAGGGCCGCGGAGTCGGCCCGCGAGGCGGTCGCCCACCCCGTCGAGGGCACGGTCCTGACCGTGGCCGCCCAGGCCGCCGAAGCGGCGGGGCGGACACCGGACGGCGCGGGAGCGTCCGAGGTGGCCCAGACGGCGTACGAGGGGGCACGGAAGGCCCTGGACGCGACCCCCGGGCAGCTCGCCGTGCTCGGCCGTGCCGGGGTCGTCGACGCCGGCGGACGGGGTCTGGTGACGGTGCTCGGCGCACTGGTCGAGGCGGTCTCGGGCCGGGCTCCGCAAGGGGCGCCCGTCTCGTCCACGGCACCGATCGTTCCCGTTGCCGTGGACTGCCCCGCGGGTGACGAGCCGCAGGACGGACCGGCCTTCGAGGTCATCTACCTGCTGGAGGCCGGCGACGAGGCCGTGGAGCGGCTCAGGGGCCGGCTCGACGGGCTGGGCGATTCCCTCGTGGTGGTCGGCGGCGACGGACTGTGGAACGTCCATGTGCACGTCGACGACGCGGGAGCGGCGGTGGAGGCCGGAGTCGAGGCCGGGCGTCCGTACCGCATCCGGATCACCCACTTCGCCGCGGACCGGGTGCACGCCCGCCCCGAGCCCGCCCAGCGCGCGGTCGTCGTGGTCGTCCCGGGCGACGGCCTCGGCGGCCTGTGCGCGGAGGCGGGCGCGACGACGGTGCTCGCGCGGCCCGGTGAGCCCCCAGCCAGCGGCGAACTCGTCGACGCCATCCGCCGCGCGCACGCCCGCGAGGTGGTGCTCCTGCCCAACGACGGGGACCTGCGCCACACCGCCGCGGCCGCCGCCGAACAGGCCAGGGCCGAGGGCATCCGGGTCGCCATCATCCCGACCAGGGCCGCGGTCCAGGGCATTGCCGCCCTGGCCGTCCACGAACCGGACCGCAGCTTCGATGAGGACGTCGTCGCGATGACCGCGGCGGCCGGCGCCACCCGCTACGCCGAACTGGCCGTCGCCGAGCGGCAGTCCTGGACCATGGCGGGCATCTGCCAGGCCGGCGACATCCTCGGCCTGATCGACGGCGATGTCGCCGTCATCGGCGAGGACGTCCCCGAAACGGCCCGCAAGGTGCTGGACCGGATGCTGTCGGCGGGCGGCGAACTCGTCACGCTGGTCCTCGGCGAGGACGTCCCCGACGCCCTGGCGGACGCACTGGACGTACATGTCCGTGAGGGCTACCTGGCGGTGGACACGGTGGTCTACCGAGGCGGCCACCAGTGCGCTCCGCTGCTGATCGGCGTGGAGTGACACCGGCCTCCACCGCTGTCGCGTCCACCGCCCCACTTCTGCGGGCGGCCCGCGGCCCGGAGTTCGCGCACACAGACGCGGGGAGAGGAGTGCGGATGAGAGGAGAGAACGTCGACCTGCCCGCGCAGATCCCCCTGGAAGGAGCGACAGCGCGGGCCGGGCGAACCCTGGTCGGGTGATCGCGAACGAGCAGCGTGGGAGCCGGTCCCGGGCGCGCCGACACGGTGGTGACCAGGACTTTTGAGGGGCCCGGTGGCGCCCGGCGGACAACTGTCGGTGGCGTGGTGTGCAATGGATCGCGTGTCTGCGTTCGATGAACCCCTCAAGAAGCTGCTCGGCGGCGCCACCGCGAAGGTGATGGCCGAACACCTCGACCTGCACACGGTCGGTGATCTCCTCCATCACTACCCGCGGCGGTACGAGGAGCGCGGCCGGCTCACGGCGCTGACCGACCTCCCGCTCGAAGAGCATGTGACGGTCGTCGCCCAGGTCCAGGACGCCCGCGTGATGACGTTCAACGGCGGCCGGGGAAAGCGCCTCGAAGTGACGCTCACCGACGGCCACGGCAGGCTCCAGCTGGTCTTCTTCGGCCACGGCGTCCACAAGCCGCACAAGGAGCTGCTGCCGGGGCGGCGCGCCATGTTCGCCGGCAAGGTCTCCGTCTTCAACCGCAAGATGCAGCTGGCCCACCCCACGTACCAGCTGCTCGACGCGGAGACCGCCGACGAGGCCGGGGCGACCGAGGCCGTCGACGCCTTCGCAGGCAAGCTGCTCCCGATCTACCCCGCCTGCAAGCAGCTCGACTCCTGGCGCATCGCCAAGGCGGTCGACGCCGTGCTGCCCAGCGCGCAGGAGGCCGTGGACCCGCTGCCGCCCGCACTGCGCGAGGGCCGCGGCTTCACCGCGCTGCCCGAGGCCCTGGTGAAGATCCACCGGCCGCGGACCAAGGCCGACGTCGCCGAGGCCAGGGACCGCCTGAAATGGGACGAGGCCTTCATCCTCCAGGTCGCCCTGGCCCGCCGCAGATACGCGGACACCCAGCTGCCCGCCGTCGCCCGCAGACCGGTGACCGGCGGACTCCTCGACGCCTTCGACGCCAAACTGCCGTTCACCCTCACCGACGGCCAGGTCAAGGTCTCCAAGGAGATCTTCGACGAGCTGGCCACCGAGCACCCCATGCACCGGCTGCTCCAGGGGGAAGTCGGCTCCGGCAAGACGTTGGTCGCCCTGCGCGCCATGCTCGCCGTGGTCGACACCGGTGGCCAGGCCGCGATGCTCGCGCCCACCGAGGTCCTCGCGCAGCAGCACCACCGGTCGGTCACCGAGATGATGGGGGAGCTGGCCGAGGGTGGCATGCTGGGCGGCTCCGACCAGGGTACGAAGGTGGTGCTGCTCACCGGCTCGATGGGCATGGCCGCTCGCCGCCAGGCACTTCTGGACCTGGTCACGGGCGAGGCCGGCATCGTCATCGGTACGCACGCCCTGATCGAGGACAAGGTCAGGTTCCACGACCTGGGCCTGGTCGTCGTCGACGAGCAGCACCGCTTCGGGGTGGAACAGCGCGACGCCCTGCGCTCCAAGGGCAAGCAGCCCCCGCATCTGCTCGTCATGACGGCCACCCCCATTCCCCGTACGGTCGCCATGACCGTCTTCGGTGACCTGGAGACCTCCGTCCTGGACCAGCTCCCGGCCGGCCGCTCGCCCATCGCCAGCCATGTCGTCCCCGCCAAGGACAAACCCCATTTCCTCAGCCGCGCCTGGGAACGGGTCCGCGAAGAGGTGGAGAACGGCCACCAGGCCTACGTGGTCTGCCCCCGCATCGGCGACGACGAGGACGAAGCGGCCAGGAAGAAGGGGAAGAAGACCGCAGAGGAGAAGGAGGCCGGGGCGGAGGGGGACAAGCGTCCTCCGCTCGCCGTCCTGGAGATCGCCGAGCAGCTGGCCAAGGGCCCGCTGACCGGTCTGCGGATCGAGGTGCTGCACGGCAGGATGCACCCCGACGACAAGGACGACGTGATGCGCCGCTTCGCGGCCGGCCAGGTCGACGTCCTGGTCGCCACCACCGTCATCGAGGTGGGGGTCAACGTCCCCAACGCCACCGCGATGGTGATCATGGACGCCGACCGGTTCGGCGTCTCCCAGCTCCACCAGCTGCGCGGCCGGGTGGGCCGGGGATCCGCTCCCGGGCTCTGCCTGCTGGTCAGCGAGGCGCACGAGGCGAGCCCCGCGCGGGCCCGGCTCTCCGCCGTCGCCGCCACCCTCGACGGCTTCGAACTCTCCCGGATCGACCTCGAACAGCGGCGCGAGGGCGACGTCCTCGGGCAGGCCCAGTCCGGGGTCCGCTCCTCGCTCCGGGTCCTGAGTGTGATCGACGACGAGGAGGTCATCGCCGCCGCCCGTCAGGAGGCCGTCACGGTCGTGGCCGCCGACCCGGACCTGGAGCACCTGCCCGAGCTGCGCATCGCCCTGGACGCCCTGCTCGACAAGGACCGCGAGGAGTACCTGGACAAGGGGTGACCCGCGGCGGCAACAGGGCAGCAGGGGGAGAGGCGGCGGCACCGGGCAGCAGGGGGAGGGGCGGGCGCCCGGGGGGAGCCCCGGCAGCCCCGACGCCATATCGTGGGTGGCACGGCGCCCGCAGCACCCTGCGCGCCGCCCCGAACCGAGGACCAGACACCCATGACCCGCGTGATCGCAGGCGTGGCCGGCGGACGCCGCCTGGCCGTCCCGCCCGGCACCGGCACCCGCCCGACCTCCGACCGCGCGCGAGAGGGCCTGTTCTCCACCTGGCAGGCGCTCCTCGGCACGCTCGACGGCATCCGGATCGCCGACCTCTACGCGGGTTCGGGAGCCGTCGGCCTCGAAGCGCTCTCCCGCGGAGCGGTCCACGCCCTGCTCGTCGAGACCGACGCCAAGGCCGTCCGCGCGGTCCGCGACAACGTCCGCACGCTCGGCCTGCCCGGCGCCGAGGTCCGAGCCGGCAAAGCCGAACAGATCGTGACAGGACCGGCACCCGCCGATCCGTACGACGTGGTCTTCCTCGACCCTCCCTACGCCGTCACCGACGACGATCTTCGCGAGATCCTGCTCACACTCCGTGCCCAGGGGTGGCTCACAGCCGATGCGCTCGTCACGGTAGAACGCAGCACCAGAGGCGGAGAATTCAGCTGGCCCAAGGGATTCGAGCCATTGCGGACCCGTCGCTACGGCGAGGGAACGTTTTGGTACGGTCGCGCCGCCGCTACGTGCGAAGACGCACGATGACCGGACCGGAGAGCGAGGGAACCAAGTTGCGCCGCGCCGTCTGCCCGGGGTCGTTCGACCCCATCACCAACGGACATCTCGACATCATCGGCCGCGCCTCGAAGCTGTACGACGTCGTACATGTCGCGGTGATGATCAACCAGTCCAAGAAGGGCCTCTTCACGGTCGACGAGCGGATCGATCTGATCCGCCAGGTCACCTCGGACTTCGGCAACGTCCAGGTCGAGGCCTTCCACGGCCTGCTGGTCGACTTCTGCAAGCAGCGCGACATCCCGGCCATCGTGAAGGGCCTGCGCGCCGTCAGCGACTTCGACTACGAACTCCAGATGGCCCAGATGAACAACGGGCTCTCCGGCGTCGAAACGCTCTTCGTGCCGACCAATCCGACCTACAGCTTCCTTTCGTCCTCCCTGGTCAAGGAGGTGGCGACCTGGGGCGGAGACGTCTCGCACCTGCTGCCGCCGCTGGTCCAGCAGGCGTTGACCGAACGCCTCGCGCAGCAGTGAGACGCTGACAGTCCGTCACCAGGGCCTTCCGGAGGTCCCGTAGGTGTCGTACGGGCACCGACTGGCCGTACAGTCGTCCCGTCCGTCTCCAATCGGCAGTAGAGAGTGGCGAGCACACGGTGGACGTGCAGAAGAAGCTCGACGAGATCGTCGAGGCGGTCGGGAACGCCCGGTCCATGCCCATGTCGGCATCCTGCGTGGTCAACCGCGCCGAACTGCTCTCGATGCTCGAAGAGGTGCGCGAGGCCCTGCCCGGCTCGCTCGCCCAGGCCGCGCAGGTCATCGGCGGCCACGAGCAGCTTGTCGAGCAGGCCCGCCAGGAGGCCGGCCGGATCATCGAGGGCGCCCACGCCGAGCGCGGCTCGCTCATCTCCGGCACGGAGATCGCCCGGCAGGCCCAGGCCGAGGCCGACCGGATCCTCGGTGAGGCCCGCAAGGACGCCGAGGAGGTCCGCGCGGAGGCCGACGAGTACGTCGACAGCAAGCTCGCCAACTTCGAGGTCGTCCTCACCAAGACGATCGGCTCGGTCGACCGGGGCCGCGAGAAGCTTCTCGGCCGGGGCCAGGGCTTCGACGAGCAGGGCTACGAGGACCCCGACTTCGCCGAGGCCCCCGAGCGCAGCACCGACCCGGCCATACTCCGGAGCCGGGCCGACGAGTACGTGGACACCAAGCTCGGCGCCTTCGAGGCGGTGCTCGCCAAGACCCTGGAGGCCGTCGGCCGGGGCCGGCAGAAGCTCCACGGCCGGGTCGCCACCGACGACCTCGGCGCGCACATGGCCGCGCAGGACGCCGCGGGCGCCCAGGGGCACACCAGCGACGAGGACCACTGGGCCGGGCTGGCCGAGATCGCCACCCCGGAACCCCTCCAGGTCCCCCAGCAGCACGGCGAGCCGCAGTACCCGGCACAGCCGGAACCGCAGTACGCGCAGACGTACGCGTACCAGGAGCAGCCGCAGGACGTGTACGGGAGCGCGCGGCAGCCCGATCCGTACACCGGCTACCAGCAGCAGCCCGATCCGTACGCGGGGTACCAGCAGCAGGGCTACGACCCGAACCAGGCCCGGGCCACCGTCCCGGCGCAGGGCTACGACGCCTGGCAGCAGCCGGCGCAGGCCCCGCAGCAGCACCTTCAGCAGCACGGTGAGGCCGCACTGGACGAGACCAGCCTGTTCGACACCAGCATGATCGACCTGGACCAGCTCCGGCGCTACGAACAGGAGCGCTGAGCGCGCCCGCGGGTCCGGACCCGGTCCCGGATCAGGGCCGGATTGGGAGCTGGGCGGTGTGTCCAGTATCCTGGCTCTTCGGTCGCGCGTATATCCGCGATCCCGGCTGCCCGCTTCGACTCCGAACCGGTCGGCCCACTCCCACCCAGCGTGATGCGCATGATCTCGAAAGCAGGAAAAGCCCTGAACGGCCACCTCGACCACCGAAACCCTCTCGTGTTCGATACGCACGAGCTGGGCCGGCGTCCGGGTGCCCTCAAGCGGCTGACCCGCTCGGCGGACGCCCCCAAGGACTTCGGTATCGACGGGGTCATCGGTGTGCCGGAAGGCGCACCCGTGGAGCTGGAGGTCCGCCTCGAATCGGTCATGGAAGGTGTGCTTGTCACAGGCACCGCCCGTGCAACCGCCGAGGGAGAGTGCGTAAGGTGTCTGGAGCCGCTGAACCTTCGGGTGGAGGCGGACTTCCAGGAAATGTTCTCGTACCCTGACGCCGATGACCGGAACCGCAGCAAGACCGCGGACCCGGTCGACGACGCCGAGGACGACGAGGACAGGTTCTTCCTCGAGGACGGCTTGTTCGACCTCGAGTCTGTGCTGCGTGATGCGGTGGTGCTCGCACTGCCGATGCAGCCGGTGTGCAAGGAGACCTGTGCCGGTCTGTGTTCCGAATGCGGAATCAGGCTGGACGAGAATCCGGGCCACCACCACGATGTCGTCGACGCTCGTTGGGCGGCATTGCAAGGACTCGCCGAGACCGTTCAGGACGGCGAGAAGGACAACATGGGCGGCGCCGCACCCGGCGTCGACGAGAAGCAGGAGAAGTAGCCGTGGCTGTTCCGAAGCGGAAGATGTCGCGCAGCAACACGCGCCACCGCCGGTCGCAGTGGAAGGCTGCGGTCCCCACCCTGGTTTCGTGTGAGCGTTGCCAGGAGCCGAAGCTGCAGCACATCGCGTGCCCCAGCTGCGGCACGTACAACAAGCGCCAGGTCCTCGAGGTCTGAGCGGCTGGTGAGAGGCCCGATGTCTGAGTTGTCCCACGCCAAGAAGCAGGCAGACAACGTCAACACAGCCTCGTCCCACACGCTTCTGGAAGGGCGGCTCGGGTATCACCTCGAGTCCGCCCTTCTGGTGCGTGCGCTGACCCATCGTTCGTACGCGTACGAGAACGGCGGTCTGCCCACCAACGAGCGGCTCGAATTCCTCGGGGATTCGGTGCTCGGACTGGTGGTCACGGACACGCTGTACCGCACCCACCCCGACCTGCCTGAAGGCCAGCTGGCCAAATTGCGGGCCGCGGTGGTCAACTCTCGGGCGCTCGCGGAAGTGGGCCGCGGCCTCGAACTCGGCTCCTTCATCCGGCTCGGCCGAGGTGAAGAGGGCACGGGTGGCCGGGACAAGGCGTCCATCCTCGCCGACACCCTTGAAGCGGTGATCGGCGCGGTCTATCTCGACCAGGGCCTCGACGTGGCCTCGGAGCTGGTCCACCGGCTCTTCGACCCGTTGATCGACAGGTCCTCGAACCTCGGTGCCGGCCTGGACTGGAAGACCAGTCTCCAGGAGCTCACCGCGAGCGAGAGCCTCGGAGTCCCCGAGTACCTCGTCACGGAGACCGGCCCGGATCACGAGAAGACCTTTACTGCTGCCGCTCGCGTCGGTGGTGTCTCGTACGGCACCGGCACCGGCCGTAGCAAGAAGGAAGCGGAGCAGCAGGCGGCCGAGTCCGCCTGGCGCGAGATCAGCGCCGCCGCGGAAGCACGGGAGGCCGCGGCGAAGTCCGCTGCCGACGGAGGGGCCGCCGACACCCCTGCCGGCCCGGCGTCCACGGACATTGCTCCTGCCTGACCCCGAGAGCCCCCCGGCGCCCAGTGCGTCGGGGGGTTCTCTCTGTCCCGACCCACTTCCGAACCGTCCTTCCGGACCCTTCGGACCACCGACAGGAGAGACACCGTGCCCGAGCTGCCCGAGGTCGAAGTCGTCCGGCGCGGTCTTGAGCGCTGGGTCACCGGGCGCACGGTCGGCGAGGTCGACGTCCTGCACCCGCGTGCCGTCCGCCGGCATCTCGCGGGCGGTGCGGACTTCGCCGCCCGGCTGGGCGGTGTCCGCCTGGGTACGGCGATGCGCCGGGGCAAGTACCTCTGGGTGCCGCTCGATGACGCGGCCACATCGCTCGTCGGCCACCTGGGCATGAGCGGCCAGCTGCTCGTACAGCCCGAGGGCACCCCGGACGAGAAGCATCTGCGCGTCAGGATCCGCTTCGCCGACGCCGTCGGCACCGAGCTGCGCTTCGTCGACCAGCGGACCTTCGGCGGGCTCTCCCTCCACGAGAACACCGCCGAGGGACTGCCCGACACCCTGGCCCACATCGCCCGCGATCCACTGGACCCGGCCTTCGACGACGCCGCGTTCCACACGGCGCTGCGGCTGCGCCGGACGACCGTCAAGCGTGCTCTGCTGGACCAGTCGCTGATCAGCGGCGTCGGCAACATCTACGCGGACGAGGCGCTCTGGCGGGCCAGGCTGCACTACGACCGGCCGACCGCGACCCTGACCCGCCCCAAGTCGGCCGAGCTGCTGGGCCATGTCCGCGACGTGATGAACGCGGCGCTGGCCCAGGGCGGCACGAGCTTCGACAGCCTCTATGTGAACGTGAACGGCGAGTCGGGATACTTCGACCGCTCGCTCGATGCGTACGGACGCGAGGACGAGCCGTGTCACCGCTGCGGTACGCCGATGCGGCGGCGCGCCTGGATGAACAGGTCGAGCTATTTCTGCCCCCGCTGTCAGCGTCCGCCGCGCGCCTGAGGGCTGTCCGGCCGGGCGTCGTCGTAACGCCCGCGCGCGGCCAGGACCTCGGACATCCGGCCTTCGACGAGCTGGATCAGCCCGAGCAGCTGTCCGGCGACCTGACGCCCCAGGGGCGTGAGCTCGTAGTCGACGCGCGGCGGATTGGTCGGCTGGGCCTCGCGGTGCACGAGTCCGTCGCGCTCCAGCGCCTGCAGGGTCTGGGAGAGCATCTTCTCGCTCACTCCGTCGACCCGGCGGCGCAGGGCGTTGAACCGGAGGCCGCCCTCGTACAGCGCGCCGAGCGTCAGCGCGCCCCAGCGGCCGGTGACGTGCTCAAGCGTGCCACGCGAGGGGCACTCCTTGGAGAACACGTCGAAGGGGAGTGTCTCGTGCGGACAGCCCTCGTCCGGTGTGCTGTCGCCGATCCTGTCCATGACGGCAGCGTACGCCCACACAGCGCTTTCCACGAGGGTGCGCAATCTGTGGGTGAGTGCGAGCGAAGCCGCCGAAGCGCGAGGGGCGGGGCGGCGGATGTCGTGGGCAGGACACGCCCGGCGTGTCCTGGGGTGCCCCACCATCCCCCGCGGCTTCCTGCCACAGGGGATCGGCTGCGAGAGGCACCACGAAGGGCCATAGGCTGCGAATCGGGGTGCGATTTGTGATACGGGGCGAGGCGTCGGGCACTTCTCGGTCAACCGTCCGACCGCGCCGCCGCAGGACGATTCCTCTCGGACGAGCCAGAACGGCGGCGGCCTCGTCACCGACGGCATGGTGGCTGTCGGTACCTCGCAGTTCAGCGGGAACACCCGCCGGTACCGCGGGCGGCGGCATCGCCAGCATCGGAGTGCTCACGGTCGACGCCAGCAGCATCGTGCGCAACACCGCGCAGACCGGTGCGGGCCTGGCCAACGGTGTGCCGGCCGCGTCCGGTGGCACCTCCACGGTGACGGCCAGCAATATCAGCAACAACGTCGCCGAAGGCGCCAACCCGGGTGGCGTCTACAACAACGGCGGCACCGTGACCCTGCGCTTCAGCCGGGTCGGCGCCAACACCCCGGACAACTGCCTCAACAGCCCCAGCCCGGTGCCCGGTTGCTTCGGCTGATTCGCGGGCCCGTCATCGACGGCATGATCCGGTGAGATGTGGGACCGCACACATCTGACGGCCCAGGAGAGCTGAGGACGCTTGCCCGCGGCAGGTCAGAAGCCGAAGTCCTGCGTCCACCAGGGGCCGCCGGCGCCGAAGTGGACACCCACGCCCAGCGTCTTGTAGTCGCAGTTGAGAATGTTCGCGCGGTGGCCGTCGCTGTTCATCCAGGACTCCATCACGGCTGCGGCATCGGCCTGGCCGCGGGCGATGTTCTCACCGCCGAGACCCGTGACGCCGACTGCCGCGGCACGGTCCCACGGGGACTGCCCGTCGGGGTCGGTGTGATCGAAGAACCCGCGGGCCGCCATGTCGTCGCTGAAGTTCTGGGCGAGCGAGGCCAGTGACGCACTCGCGGTCACCGGGCTGCAGCCGACCTTGGCGCGCTCCTGGTTGACCAGGGCCAGCACGGCGGCCTGGGCCGAGGCGGCGGGGGTCGGTGCGGTGCTGGCGCGGGCGGCAGGGGCGGAGGTCTCGGGTGCGGCCGGACTCGACGCGGCGGCCGGTGCCGAGCTCGTCGTGGTGCCGGTGGCGGGGGCCTTCGAGGCGGCGGTGCGCTTCGCCTGCTCCTTCGCGGCGGCCTCCTTCGTCCTCGCCGGGCCCGAGGTCTTCGAGGGGGACGCGGACGAAGCCGAAGGCGTCGCGGAATCGGGGGAGTCCGACGGCGTGGGTGCCTTGGCGCGTTCGGTGCTCCTGCTTGCGGCGGCCGACGACTCACGGTCGGCGGGCGCGGTCGTGGAGCCGCCCTGGGTCAGGAGATCGGGGGCCCCGCCGGAGCGCACCTGGTCGGCGGCCGGACCGCCGCTCACGCTGTGGCTGTCGCCACCGGGCAGCAGACCGGAGGTCACCGCCACGGCTCCGACGGCCAGGGCTGCGGAGACGCCGAGCAGTCCCGTACGTACCGGTATGCCGGACCGCTTCCTGCGGCGCGTGCTCCTGCTCCGGCCCGCGGTCTCCCCCGCGTACTGTTCAGCGGCGGGAGCTGCGGCGGAGCGTCGATGGCGTCCCATCTGCTGTGCCCTTCTGAAGATCCGGACGCCGTTGCCGGCGCACCTTTGCTCACCCGATCGAGTGAAGCTATTGCGAGGGGACTGTACGCCATGGGGATTCGCCGAGAAGTGCTCCGAGAGCAATTGGCCCGTTAGCGTTCGGGCATGAACGAAGATGTGCGACTCACCGCTTGGGTACGCGGCCGAGTGCAGCAAGTAGGGTTCCGCTGGTTCACCAGGGCAAACGCTTTGGAGATCGGCGGACTCACCGGATTCGCCCTCAACCTCGAAGACGGCAGAGTGCAGGTCGTGGCCGAGGGGCCGCGTGAGAATTGCCACCGTCTGCTGGATTGGCTGCGCTCCGACGACACACCCGGCCGCGTTGACGGAGTCACTGAGATCTGGGACACGCCGCGGGGTGGATACGAGGGATTCGCGATCCGCTGATCCGGTCGTCGGGAGGGGAGGGATACGGCCCGTGTTCGGGCCGTGTTCGAGGTGCGTCGAGGGGTGACGGCGAAGGGCGCGGCCATGCGTACACATGAAATGACCTGCGGAATGAGCTGATGGTTGCCAAGATTCGGTTGCCGTGCCAGGCTGCCGGAGTAAGGGTGATCTCCGCTCCCCCGAGGGCCCCGTCGCAGAGTCGCGCCGCATGATCGCCAAGCCGTGCGCGCCCGGGGTGCCCGCCTTTACGGGGTGTGATCGTGTTGACCGTCAAACTTTTTGGTGAGACGCTGAAATCCCCGCGCACCTCAGCTGTTCGGCAGAGCTGTTTGGCAGCAGAACAGCAGTGAACACAGAGCACTGCCGAGCACCGCGGGTGCGATTCCCTCACGACCCACACCGCATCGGTCGGTCACTCAGTGTGGAGGACCATCCATCATGGCAAAGGCGCTTCTCGGTTACGTCGGCGGTTCCGACCCGCGACTCCTCGCCGAGATGCGACGGCTTCAGCAGCGCGTCCAGGATCTTGAGTCCGAGCTCGTCAGGATTCAGGACGAGAACGACGCGCTCAACGCCGCCGCCCAGCACCAAGAGTCGCTGCTCGACAGCATCGACATCGACGTACCTCAGGCGGAGCCGGCGCTGACCTGACCGCAGGCCCCCAGGGGCCGGTCGGGCCGTACGCGTCAGCCGCACGGGAACACCGCCGGATCGTCACCGGATCATTGAAGATCAATCGCTTTTGATCTGCCTCTTCCTATGCCTTGTCACTGGTCCGGCACGCGTGCCTTCATGGAGGCCGCGGATCCGTCGAGGCAGCATCGCAACAAGATTTACCGGGGACGCTTCGGCGTCCCTTCTTTCTTTTCCTCTCCGGCCTGCGCCCGTCCCGCCCCGGACGTACACCCCTTCCCTTAACGTCTGATGTGCCCTGCACCTTCATCAGCGAAACCGAGAGCGAAAGGTAGAGTCCGGCGGCGTGCACCTCAAGGCCCTGACCCTGCGTGGTTTCAAATCGTTCGCCTCCGCCACCACTCTGCGGTTCGAACCCGGGATCACCTGCGTGGTCGGCCCCAATGGGTCGGGCAAGTCCAATGTGGTGGACGCGCTCTCCTGGGTCATGGGGGAGCAGGGCGCCAAATCCCTGCGTGGCGGCAAGATGGAGGATGTGATCTTCGCCGGCACCACCGGGCGGCCGCCGCTGGGCCGGGCGGAAGTATCGCTGACCATCGACAATTCCGACGGCGCGCTGCCCATCGAGTACGCCGAGGTGACCATCACCCGGATCATGTTCCGCAACGGCGGCAGCGAGTACCAGATCAACGGCGACACCTGCCGGCTGCTGGACATCCAGGAACTCCTCTCGGACTCCGGTATCGGCCGGGAGATGCACGTCATCGTCGGCCAGGGCCAGCTGGATTCCGTGCTCCACGCCGACCCGATGGGACGCCGCGCGTTCATCGAGGAGGCGGCGGGCGTCCTCAAACACCGCAAGCGCAAGGAGAAAGCGCTGCGGAAGCTGGACGCGATGGGGGCGAACCTGGCCCGGGTGCAGGACCTCACCGACGAACTGCGGCGCCAGCTGAAGCCGCTCGGCCGGCAGGCGGCGGTGGCCCGCCGGGCCGCCGTCATCCAGGCCGATCTGCGTGACGCCCGGCTGCGTCTCCTCGCCGACGACCTGGTGCGGCTGCACACCGCACTGCGCAGCGAGATCGCCGACGAGGCGGCCCTGAAGCAGCGCCGTGAGGCGGCCGAGACGGAACTGAAGGCCGCTCTCGCGCGCGAGGCCGAACTGGAGGGCGAGGTACGGCGGCTGACGCCGCGGCTCCAGCGCGCCCAGCAGACCTGGTACGAGCTCTCGCAGCTGGCCGAACGGGTACGCGGCACCATCTCGCTCGCCGACGCCCGGGTGAAGAGCGCCACCGCGCCGCCCGAGGAGGAGCGGCGGGGGCGCGATCCCGAGGACATGGAACGCGAGGCCGCCCGGATCCGTGAGCAGGAGGCGGAACTGACCGCCGCGCTGGAGGCGGCGGAGCACGCACGGGAGGACACCGCGTCCCACCGCGCCGAACTCGAACGGGAACTGGCGGCCGAGGACCGCAGGCTCAAGGACGCGGCCCGCGCGCTCGCGGACCGCCGCGAAGGGCTCGCCCGACTGAACGGCCAGGTCAACGCGGCCCGTAGCCGGGCCGGTTCGGCGCAGTCGGAGATCGACCGGCTGGCCGCGTCGCGCGACGAGGCGCAGGAACGGGCAGTCGCGGCCCAGGAGGAGTACGAGCAGCTGAAGGCCGAGGTCGACGGCCTGGACGCGGGCGACACCGAACTCGGTGAGCGGCACGAGGACGCCCGTCGCGAGCTGAAGGAGGCGGAGGGGGCGCTCTCCGCGGCCCGGGAGGAGCTCACCGCCGCCGAGCGCAAGCGCGCGGCGGTCTCGGCCCGCCATGACGCGCTGGCCCTCGGGCTGCGACGGAAGGACGGGACCGGGGTGCTGCTGGGCGCCCGGGACCGGCTGGCGGGCCTGCTCGGACCGGCTGCCGAACTGCTCACGGTGGCCCCGGGCCATGAGGTCGCGGTGGCGGCGGCGCTGGGCGCGGCGGCGGACGCGGTGGCCGTGACGGACCCGGCCACGGCGGCGGAGGCGATCAGGCTGCTGCGTAAACAGGACGCGGGACGCGCCTCCCTGTTGCTCGGCGGCGTCCCCGCAGACGTGAGCCAGGGCGGGGGCGCGCTCGTGAACGGTGGTGAGGGCCGGGGCCTGCCCGTCGGCGGCGCTGTTCCCGGCGGGCCCGATGCCGTGGGCGCGGGGCACGTACCCGGTCAGGGGCCGGAGGCCCGCCCCGCGCCGGGGACCGGTGCGGCCCATGTCCCCGGGCAGGGGGTGGAGCACCATGTTCCCGGTCAGGGTGCGGAGCCCGGCCCCCGGGCACCGGCCGCCGCTTCCCTCACCTCCCACGGCGCGGACGAGGCCGCAGCCGAGGCAGCCGGACGGACGACAGTCCTGGCCCTCGCCGATGGCCGGGGCGCCCCCGCCGTCGCCGACCTCGTCAGCGGTCCCGTCGAACTGATGGCCGCGGTCCGCAGGCTGGTACGGGACATGGTGGTCGTCGGGACGCTGGAGGACGCCGAGGACCTGGTGGCCGCCCGCCCGGAGCTGACAGCGGTGACCGGCGAGGGGGACGTGCTCTCGGCGCACTTCGCCCACGGCGGCTCGGCAGGGGCGCCCAGCCTCCTGGAGGTCCAGGCTTCCGTGGACGAAGCGGCGGCGGAGCTGGCCGAACTCACTGTGCGGTGCGCGGAGCTGGCCGAGGCGCAGCGGCACGCGGACCGGCGGCGCGGCGACTGCGTGGCGCTCGTCGAGGAGCTGGGGGAGCGGCGGCGGGCCGCGGAGCGGGAGAAGTCCGGCGTGGCCCAGCAGCTCGGCCGGCTGGCCGGCCAGGCCCGCGGGGCGGCGGGCGAGGCCGAGCGGATGGCATCGTCCGCCGCCCGCGCGCAGGAGGCCCTTGAGCGGGCGACCGAGGATGCCGAGGAGCTGGCCGAACGGCTGCTGGTGGCCGAGGAGACGGCAGAGGACGGCGCGGACGAGGAGCCGGACACCGCCGTGCGCGACCGGCTGGCCGCCGACGGTGCCAACGCCCGCCAGACCGAGATGGAGGCCCGGCTCCAGGTCCGTACCCACGAGGAACGGGTCAACGCCCTCGCCGGCCGCGCCGACTCGCTCGACCGTGGCGCCCGTGCGGAGCGCGAGGCCCGCGCCCGCGCCGAGCAGCGCCGCGCCCGGCTGCGCCGCGAGGCCCAGGTGGCCTCGGCCGTCGCGGCCGGTGCCCGTCAGCTGCTCGCCCATGTCGAGGTGTCGGTCGTGCGGGCGCAGGAGGAGCAGGCCGCCGCGGAGACGTCGAAGGCCGAGCGGGAGCGGGAGCTGGCTGCCGAACGTCACCGGGGCCGTGAGCTCAAGGGTGAGCTCGACAAGCTGACTGACTCGGTCCACCGGGGCGAGGTGCTCGGTGCCGAGAAGCGGCTGCGCATAGAGCAGCTGGAGGCGAAGGCCCTGGAGGAGCTGGGCGTGGAGCCGGCCGGTCTGGCGGCGGAATACGGGCCGGACCAGCTCGTGCCGCCGTCCCCAGCCGCGGAGGGCGAGGAGCTGCCGGAGGATCCGGAGCATCCGCGCAACCAGCCGAGGCCGTTCGTCCGGGCCGAACAGGAGAAGCGGCTGAAGTCGGCCGAACGGGCGTATCAGCAACTCGGGAAGGTGAATCCTCTCGCCCTTGAGGAGTTCTCGGCGCTGGAGGAGCGGCACAAGTTCCTCTCCGAGCAGCTGGAGGACCTGAAGAAGACCCGGGCCGATCTGATGCAGGTCATCAAGGAGGTCGACGAGCGGGTCGAGCAGGTGTTCACCGAGGCGTACCGGGACACGGCCCGGGAGTTCGAGGGGGTCTTCTCACGACTCTTCCCGGGCGGCGAGGGCCGGCTCATCCTGACCGATCCCGACAACATGCTGGCGACCGGCGTGGACGTCGAGGCCAGGCCGCCGGGCAAGAAGGTCAAGCGGCTCTCCCTGCTGTCGGGCGGGGAAAGGTCGCTGACGGCGGTGGCGTTGCTGGTCTCGATCTTCAAGGCCAGGCCGAGCCCGTTCTATGTGATGGACGAGGTCGAAGCGGCGCTCGACGACACCAATCTGCAGCGCCTGATCCGGATCATGGAGGAGCTCCAGGAAAGCTCCCAGCTCATCGTGATCACCCACCAGAAGCGGACGATGGAAGTCGCCGACGCGCTCTACGGAGTCTCGATGCAGGGGGACGGCGTCTCCAAGGTGATCAGCCAACGGCTGCGCTGAACCTTCGCCCATTCTTCAAGAATTCAACACGCGGATAGGGGTGTTCTTGGGTAGGCGGGGGGAGAAATTGCACCTGCTTCGCAATGTTGACTTTATGAATTGAATGCATAGTCTCTGCGGTGCCGTTTCTCTCTTCAGGTGGTGGCAGCGCTGAAGTTATGCCCCACTAGGAGAGTTCACCCCCCACCGCCTGACGTTGCGGCCAGGCCCCAGGAGTTCATGTGACCAGCACCTCGCAGGGACCGGAGTCCGGAGCACGGGCGGCCCATCCGGACCACATCGGCCATGTCATCTTCATCACCGCCGCGGCCGCTATGGGTGGCTTTCTCTTCGGCTACGACAGCTCCGTCATCAACGGCGCGGTCGAAGCGATCCGCAGCAGGTACGACATCGGCTCCGGCACGCTCGCGCAGGTCATCGCCATCGCACTGATCGGCTGTGCGATCGGTGCCGCCACGGCCGGCCGGATCGCCGACCGCATCGGCCGTATCCGCTGCATGCAGATCGCCTCCGTGCTCTTCACCATCAGCGCCGTGGGCTCCGCGCTTCCCTTCGCGCTGTGGGACCTGGCGATGTGGCGCATCATCGGCGGCTTCGCCATCGGCATGGCGTCGGTGATCGGCCCGGCGTACATCGCCGAGGTCTCCCCGCCCGCCTATCGCGGCCGGCTCGGTTCCTTCCAGCAGGCGGCGATCGTCATCGGTATCGCCATCTCCCAGCTGGTCAACTACGGCATCCTGCAGATCGCCGACGGAGACCAGCGCGGCAAGATCGGCGGGCTGGAAGCCTGGCAGTGGATGCTCGGTGTGATGGTCCTGCCCGCGGTGCTCTACGGACTGCTCTCGTTCGCGATCCCCGAGTCGCCGCGCTTCCTGATCTCCGTCGGCAAGAAGGACCGGGCCCGGCAGATCCTGGAGGAGGTCGAGGGCAAGAACATCGATCTCGACGCCCGGGTCGCCGAGATCGAGACCGCGATGCACCGTGAGCACAAGTCGAGCTTCAAGGACCTGCTCGGCAGCCGCTTCGGCTTCCTGCCCATCGTCTGGGTCGGTATCGGTCTGTCGGTGTTCCAGCAGCTCGTCGGTATCAACGTGGCCTTCTACTACTCGGCGACGCTGTGGCAGTCGGTCGGCATCGACCCGACCGACTCGTTCTTCTACTCGTTCACGACCTCGATCATCAACATCATCGGCACGGTGATCGCGATGATCCTGGTGGACCGGGTCGGGCGTCGCCCGCTGGCCCTCGTCGGCTCCTGCGGTATGGCCATCGCTCTCGCCTTCGAGGCCTGGGCCTTCTCCGCCGACCTGGTCGACGGCAAGCTCCCCACGACCCAGGGCGTGGTCGCGCTCGTCGCCGCCCATGTCTTCGTGCTCTTCTTCGCCCTGTCGTGGGGCGTCGTGGTCTGGGTCTTCCTCGGCGAGATGTTCCCGAACCGGATCCGCGCCGCCGCACTCGGCGTCGCCGCCTCCGCGCAGTGGATCGCCAACTGGGCGATCACCGCGAGCTTCCCGAGCCTCGCCGACTGGAACCTGTCGGGCACGTACATCATCTACGCCTGCTTCGCCACGCTCTCGATCCCCTTCGTCCTCAAGTTCGTCAGGGAGACCAAGGGCAAGGCGCTGGAGGAGATGGGCTGATCCCCGCTGCCCTTCCCCTCGAAGCCGTGAGGCCTCGCCCCGCCCCGGCGGGACGAGGCCTCACGCGTGCTCATCCCCCGATCGCCCCGCAGAACAGGCGCAGGCTGCGCCACCCCTCCTCGACCGGCATCCCGCCGCACAGCGGGTGCAGCACCAGGCTGTCCAGCTCCCCGGCCAGGCCCGCGCACCGGTCCGGTGTGACGATCCGGTAGACGCCCTCGTCCCGGAGCTCCTCCACCGTCGTCGCCGCCGACCGGACGGCCGAGCGGATCTCCTTGGACTGCCAGGAGGCGTACGTACGCGCCTCGTGCAGGAAGTGCTTCCCGTAATCGGCCCACGCCCGGTCCGGATCCTCGGAGACGTGGAGCAACGGCGTCTCGGCCGAGGGCATCATGCAGAAGCCCTCCGTGCCGTGCTCCGCGCGCTGCTCGTGGTAGTACGCCTCCAGCTCCGGCAGATGCGCGCTCGGGAACAGCGGCAGCCCCAGCCGGGCCGCCCGTCGCGCCGCCGCCCGTGAGCTGCCGCCCACCAGCAGCAGCGGATGGGGGCGGGTGAACGGCTGCGGGGTGACCGTGACCGTACGGCCGCGGAACACGAACGGCTCCCCGGTCCACGCCTTCAGCAGCGTCTCCAGCAGCTCGTCCTGGAGCCGCCCCCGCCTGCCCCACTCGACGCCCGCCCGCTCGTACTCCTCGGGCCGGTAGCCGATCCCCGCGACCGTGACCAGCCGGCCCGCGCTCAGGAGATCGAGCACGGCGATGTCCTCGGCCAGCCGCAGGGGATCGTGCAGCGGTCCGATGACGGCGGAGACCGTCACCGCGATCCGGCGGGCGGCTCCGAAGACCGCTCCGGCGAAGGCGAAGGGGGACGGCAGCCACGAGTTGGCCGCCCCGTGGTGTTCCTCGGTCTGCACCGTGTCGACGCCGTTCTCGTCGGCGTACGCGGCCATGTCCAGCGCCGCGCGGTAGCGGGCGGAGAGGGAGTCCGGGGTGGCTGCCGGATCGACGAGGTTGAACCGGACGACGGTGAAGGCCATGACGCTGTCCCCCTGGGGCCTGGCTGGCGGGCTGGGCGGGAGCGGACCATAGCTGACGTAGCGTCAGATGTGTAGGGGTGCGATTCGTGGTCCGCAGCCGCCGGGCGGCCGGGCTGCCCGGCGGCTGGGCGGGTATCCAGGCAGCACCGGCACACGCGCCGGGGTCCGCTGCCCGGGGCCGAAGCCGCTCCCGGACGGGTGTCCGGCCGCGCGGTCGGGGGCTGCCGCGCACACGCGGCCCCGTGAGGGACCGGGCATCCCCCGCGCGGTGCCGCACGTGACCGATACTGGGTGGGTTATGGAATTCGTCATCCTTGCTGTAGTCATCGCCCTGGTCGCGGTCGGCGTGATCAGCGGGCTCGTGGTCAGCAGCCGCAAGAAGAAGCAGCTGCCCCCGGCGCCGTCGAGCACGCCGACCATCACTCCTCCCGCCGAACCCCATGTCGGCGAGGAGGCCGAAACGCCGCGCGACGAGTCGCGCCGCACCATCGAGGAGGCCGGCCTTCCGCCCGAGGGGGCCGCCGGGAAGGCCCCGGAAACCGCCGAGCCGGAGGCGCCCGCCGCCCCCGCGCTGGACGTCCCCGAGCCCACAGCCGGCCGTCTCGTACGGCTCCGGGCCCGGCTCGCCCGCTCGCAGAACTCCCTCGGCAAGGGGCTGCTCACGCTCCTGTCCCGGGACAATCTCGACGAGGACACCTGGGAGGAGATCGAGGACACTCTCCTCACCGCCGACGTCGGTGTCGCTCCCACCCAGGAACTGGTCGAACGGCTCCGGGAGCGCGTCCGCGTCCTCGGCACCCGCACCCCCGAAGAGCTGCGCAAGCTGCTGCGTGAGGAGCTCCTCACTCTCCTCGGAACCGACTTCGACCGTGCGGTCAGGACGGACGGCGGCGCCGAGACCCCCGGCGTCGTGATGGTCGTCGGCGTCAACGGCACCGGCAAGACCACCACCACCGGCAAGCTGGCCCGGGTGCTGGTGGCCGACGGCCGCAGCGTCGTGCTCGGCGCGGCCGACACCTTCCGGGCCGCCGCCGCCGACCAGCTCCAGACCTGGGGCGAGCGCGTCGGCGCCCGCACCGTGCGCGGACCCGAGGGCGGCGACCCGGCGTCGATCGCCTTCGACGCGGTGAAGGAAGGGATCGCCGAGGGCGCCGACGTCGTCCTCATCGACACGGCGGGCCGGCTGCACACCAAGACCGGGCTGATGGACGAGCTCGGCAAGGTCAAGCGGGTCGTCGAGAAGCACGGACCGCTCGACGAGGTCCTGCTCGTCCTCGACGCCACCACCGGGCAGAACGGCCTGGTTCAGGCGCGCGTGTTCGCCGAGGTCGTCGACATCACCGGCATCGTCCTCACCAAGCTCGACGGCACCGCCAAGGGCGGCATCGTCATCGCGGTCCAGCGCGAGCTGGGCGTACCGGTGAAGCTGGTCGGGCTCGGCGAGGGGCCGGACGACCTGGCTCCCTTCGAGCCGGAGGCATTCGTGGATGCCCTGATCGGGGACTGAACCCCCTCCGTACAGCGAGGAGCCCGGCCGCACGCACCGCGTGGGGCCGGGCTCCTCGCTTTCGCGCCCGGGCCGTCGCCGGGCCGCCGGCCCGCAGCTCAGCCGCCGGGGGGCAGCCGGTGGCAGATGTACGCCAGCGTGCCCAGCAGCAGCCGGGCCTCCGGCGGCGCGGCCGCGGTGTCCAGGGCCGGCGGGCGCAGCCAGCGGACCGGGCCGAGGCCGCCCTGGTCCGAAGGGGGTGCGGTGATGTGGGAGCCGGCGCCGAACGCCCGCAGGTCGAGGCCCATGCCGTCCCAGCCCATCCGGTACAGCAGCCGGGGAAGTTCGGCGGCCGCTCCGGGGGCGACGAAGAACTGCGCCCGGCCGGCCGGGGTCACCGCCACCGGGCCCAGGGGCAGCCCCATCCGCTCCATCCGCACGAGCGCCCGGCGCCCGGCGGGCTCCGCGACATCGAGCACATCGAAGCTGCGGCCCACCGGAAGCAGCATCGAGGCGCCGGGCACCTCGCCCCACGCGCGCGCCGCGGTGTCGAGCGTCGCCCCGGCGGGCACCTCCCGCGCGAACGCCAGCGGATGCGCCCCCGGGGAGGGGCAGCCGGCGTCCCCGCACGAGCAGTCGCCGTCCGAGGCACGCGCGCCGGGCATGACCGCCCAGCCCCACAGCCCTGTGTACTCGGCCACCGCGGTGGTCTCGGCCGCACGGCCGCGGCGCCGTGTGCCGGACCGCATCTCGCGGATGCCGCCGATCGTGAAGCCCATACCCCCTCCAACGGGTCCAACGCGCCGGTGGTTACGAACCGGAGCACACTTCGAGAAGCCCTGTCGCTCCCGGCGCTCGGTGTGCACCCGGAGTACGCCCCGGGTGGTGCGAGGGCCCGCGCGCGCCCTTGAATGCATCTCTGCGCCCACCACTGATCGCTGCCCGTCAAGTGAATCGCGCCCGGCCGTGGTGGCGTTCATTCGAAGGGGTGGCGAATGGTGGCGTTTCAGCAAACGCCCTGCCGAGGGGGTGATCGTAGGATTACCGTCGGTACGCGAACCGTGGAAGTATGTACGCCCGTGGGCATGCCGGAGGCAACTCGATTTTCTGTTCGATGCTGGGTAACCGGCATACGATCAGCGTCGGTTCGCGGCATTCTGATAGAGGTCCGCGCGACAGTATTTCGACGGATGGGGGCGTTCCGGTGAGTGGCAGCGGCGCAGGCGATTCGAATGCCGGTAAGCGCCCGAACGGGCAATTGGGATCGTGGTTCGTGCGCAGCGGCTGGTCGAAAGGCGAGCTGGCCCGTCAGGTCAACCGCAGAGCGCGCCAGATGGGTGCCCACCACATCAGCACCGACACCTCGCGGGTGCGGCGCTGGCTCGACGGTGAGCAGCCGCGCGAACCGATCCCGCGCATTCTGTCCGAGCTGTTCTCCGAGCGCTTCGGTTCCGTCGTGGCCGTCGAGGACCTGGGGCTGCGCACCGCCCACCAGGCGCCCTCCGTGGCCGGCGTCGATCTGCCCTGGGCCGGACCCCAGACCGTTGCCCTGCTCAGCGAGTTCTCCCGCAGCGACCTGATGCTCGCCCGCCGGGGATTCCTCGGCAGCTCACTCGCGCTCGCCGCCGGACCCGCCCTCATCGAACCCATGCAGCGCTGGCTGGTGCCCGTCACGCCCGGCGGATCCGGCGCCTCCGTCGAGCCGGAGTCGCCCGACGCCGCCCGCCGCCCCTCCCGGCTCTCCGGCCCCGAGCTCGACCTGCTGGAATCCACCACCGCGATGTTCCGGCAGTGGGACGCCCAGTGCGGCGGCGGACTGCGCCGCAAGGCCGTCGTCGGCCAGCTCCACGAGGTCACCGACCTGCTCCAGGAGCCGCAGCCGGCCGCCACCGCCAAGCGCCTCTTCCGCTGCGCCGCCGAACTGGCCGAGCTGGCGGGGTGGATGAGTTACGACGTCGGCCTCCAGCCCACGGCCCAGAAGTACTTCGTGCTGGCCCTGCACGCCTCCAAGGAGGCCGGTGACAAGCCGCTGGGCTCGTACGTCCTGTCCAGCATGAGCCGCCAGATGATCCACCTCGGCCGGCCCGACGACGCCCTTGAGCTCATCCACCTCGCGCAGTACGGCAGCCGCGACTGCGCCACCGCACGGACCCAGGCCATGCTGTATGCGATGGAGGCCCGCGCCTACGCCAACATGGGCCAGCCCAGCAAGTGCAAGCGGGCCGTCCGGATGGCCGAGGAGACCTTCCTCGACGCGGGGATCGACGGCGAGCCCGAGCCCGACTGGATCCGCTTCTTCTCCGAGGCCGAGCTCAACGGCGAGAACTCGCACTCCTACCGCGACCTGGCCTATGTGGCCGGCCGCAGCCCCACGTACGCCTCGCTCGCCGAACCCGTCATGCAGAGGGCGGTCGAGCTCTTCCGCGAGGACGACGAGCACCAGCGTTCGTACGCACTCAATCTGGTCGGTCTCGCCACCGTCCACCTCCTCAAGCGCGAGCCCGAGCAGTCCACCGTGCTGGCCGAGAAGGCCCTGCGGGTCGCCAAGAAGGTCCGCTCGGAGCGTGTCAACACCCGGCTGCGCAAGACCGTCGACACCGCGGCCAGGGATTTCGGGGACATTCCCGAGGTCGCCCGGCTCACTGATCTCCTCACCGCGCAACTGCCCGAGACCGCTGAAGCGGTCTGAGCGGCACCTCCACTCCGGCCACGACGGCCACCCCGCACCGACCGACTTCGGCTCCCCCGATTGCCTGGTCAGTGGGTGGTTGTCGTGGCCGGTTCGTGTGGTCGTTCCCCTGCCGGAGCGTCGTAACCGCACCGTATGCGGCGTCGGCCGCAGAGTAGGCCCGAGCGCGGGCACGGCATGGGCGGTTCATGGGGACGTAACACGGCGGTCCTCTTAGTCACTGCGGTGAAACACCGTGTGGCATCGGGCGAAACGGCGCTGGGCGAATCTCATGGCGCATAAGGACCGACCGGCAATCGGAGGGCGGTCCGAACCGGCCCGCACCTTTTCCCCAGTGGTCCCGCACGTGGATACGTCCCCACCGCCCCCGCACGCGGCCGCACCGACGACGAGGAGACGCCGATGCCCCCAGGCATCACGACGCTTGCAGCAGACGCCCCGACGCTCTCTGCCGCCAACACCGGGTTCATGCTCATCTGCTCGGCCCTGGTGATGCTCATGACGCCGGCCCTGGCCTTCTTCTACGGAGGCATGGTCCGCGTCAAGAGCACCCTCAACATGCTGATGATGAGCTTCATCAGCCTCGGGATCGTCACGATCCTGTGGGTGCTGTACGGATTCAGCCTCGCTTTCGGCACCGACTCCGGCTCGGTCATCGGCTGGAGCCAGGACTTCGTCGGCCTCAGCGGGATCGGCGTCACGGAACTCTGGGACGGCTACACCATCCCGGTCTACGTCTTCGCCGTCTTCCAGCTGATGTTCGCCGTGCTCACCCCGGCCTTGATAAGCGGCGCCCTCGCCGACCGCGTCAAGTTCACCTCGTGGGCGCTCTTCATCACCCTCTGGGTCACCGTCGTCTACTTCCCGGTCGCGCACTGGGTCTGGGGCGCCGGCGGCTGGCTCTACGAGCTCGGCGTCATCGACTTCGCCGGCGGTACGGCCGTCCACATCAACGCGGGTGCCGCGGCCCTCGGCGTGATCCTGGTGATCGGCAAGCGCGTCGGCTTCAAGAAGGACCCGATGCGGCCGCACAGCCTGCCGCTCGTCATGCTCGGCGCCGGTCTGCTGTGGTTCGGCTGGTTCGGCTTCAACGCCGGCTCGTGGCTCGGCAACGACGACGGCGTCGGCGCGGTCATGTTCGTCAACACACAGGTCGCCACCGCCGCCGCGATGCTCGCCTGGCTCGGCTACGAGAAGCTCCGCCACGGCTCGTTCACCACCCTCGGCGCCGCCTCCGGTGCCGTCGCCGGACTCGTCGCCATCACCCCGGCCGGCGGCGCGGTCAGCCCGCTCGGCGCCATCGCCGTCGGCGCCATCGCCGGTGTGCTGTGCGCCATGGCCGTCGGCCTCAAGTACAAGTTCGGCTACGACGACTCCCTGGACGTCGTCGGCGTCCACCTCGTCGGCGGTATCGCCGGATCCCTCCTCGTGGGCTTCTTCGCCACCGGCGGAGTGCAGTCCGACGCCAAGGGCCTCTTCTACGGCGGCGGGCTCGACCAGCTCGGCAAGCAGGCCGTCGGGGTCTTCGCGGTCCTCGCGTACTCTCTGGTCGTCTCCGCGGTCCTCGCGCTCCTGGTGGACAAGACCATCGGAATGCGGGTCCAGGAGGACGACGAGGTCTCCGGCATCGACCAGGTCGAACACGCCGAGACCGCATACGACTTCAGCGGTGCGGGCGGCGGTTCGTCCTCGCGCTCCACACCCCCCGCACCCGGCACCGCGGCAGCCCCGGCGAACAAGAAGGTGGACGCATGAAGCTCATCACCGCAGTCGTGAAGCCCCACCGGCTCGATGAGATCAAGGAGGCCCTCCAGGCCTTCGGCGTCCAGGGCCTCACGGTCACGGAAGCCAGCGGTTACGGGCGGCAGCGCGGCCACACCGAGGTCTACCGGGGCGCCGAGTACACCGTCGACCTCGTCCCGAAGATCCGCATCGAGGTCCTGGTCGAGGACGAGGACTCCGAACAGCTCATCGACGTCGTCGTGAAGGCCGCCAGGACCGGCAAGATCGGTGACGGCAAGGTCTGGAGCGTCCCGGTCGAGACCGCGATCCGGGTCCGTACCGGCGAACGCGGCCCGGACGCACTCTGACCGACTGTTCCGTACACGGAAAGGCAGCTGGGTGACGAGCACCGAAGTGACCACCGAATCAGAGGACTCGGGACCCAGCGGCTACGCGGCGGCCCGGCTGCTCCTTCTCCAGGAGAAGGAGCGGTCCGGGCCGCCGCGCCGTGCGGCCCTCGCCTCGCTCACCGACGAGTGGCTGACCGCGCTCTTCACCGCCGCGGCCGAACACGCCGGCGTGCGGGGCGCCGCCCTCGTCGCCGTCGGCGGCTACGGCCGGGGCGAACTCTCCCCGCGCAGCGACCTCGACCTCCTCCTCCTGCACGACGGCAGCGCGGACGCCGGAGCCGTCGCCGCTCTCGCCGACCGCGTCTGGTACCCCGTATGGGACCTGGGCCTCTCCCTCGACCACTCGGTACGCACCCCCGCCGAGGCCCGCAGGACAGCGGGGGAGGACCTCAAGGTCCAGCTCGGCCTCCTCGACGCACGGCCCGTCGCCGGGGACCTCGGCCTCGTCGCCTCCCTGCGCACGGCGATCCTCGCCGACTGGCGGAACCAGGCCCCCAAGCGCCTGCCCGCCCTCGACGAGCTCTGCCGCGAACGGGCCGAGCGCCAGGGCGAGCTCCAGTTCCTCCTGGAACCCGACCTCAAGGAGGCCCGAGGCGGACTGCGCGACGCCACCGCCCTGCGCGCCGTCGCCGCCTCCTGGGTCGCCGACGCCCCCCGCGAAGGCCTCGCCGAGGCCCGCCGCGTCCTCCTCGACGCCCGCGACGCCCTCCACCTCACGACAGGCCGCGCCACCGACCGTCTGGCCCTCCAGGAGCAGGACCAGGTCGCCGCCGCCCTCGGCCTTCTCGACGCCGACGCGCTGCTCCGCCAGGTGTACGAGGCCGCCCGCACCGTCTCGTACGCCACCGATGTCACCTGGCGCGAGGTCAACCGGGTGCTGCGGGCCCGCTCGGTCCGTCCCCGGCTGCGCGCCATGCTCGGCGGCGGCAGGGCACCGGCCACCGACCGCACCCCGCTCGCCGACGGCGTCGTCGAGGCCGACGGCGAGGTCGTCCTCGCCCGCACGGCCCGGCCCGAGCGCGACCCGGTTCTCGTCCTGCGGGCCGCCGCGGCCGCGGCCCAGTCCGAGCTGCCGCTCTCCCGCCATGTCGTACGCCACCTCGCCGGCGCCGCCAAACCGCTGCCGGTGCCCTGGCCGGCCGAGGCCCGGGACGAACTCGTCACACTCCTCGGCGCCGGCGAGGCCACCGTCCCCGTCTGGGAGGCACTGGAGGCCGAAGGGCTCATCACCCGGCTGCTGCCCGACTGGGAACGGGTCCACTGCCGGCCCCAGCGCAACCCCGTCCACACCTGGACGGTCGACCGCCACCTCGTCGAGACGGCCGTCCGCGCCTCCTCCCTCACCCGCCGCGTCGGCCGCCCCGACCTCCTGCTCGTCGCCGCGCTGCTCCACGACATCGGCAAGGGCTGGCCCGGCGACCACTCCGTCGCCGGTGAGGTCATCGCCCGCGACATGGCCGCCCGGATCGGCTTCGACCAGCACGACGTGGGCGTCATCGCCACCCTCGTACGCCACCATCTGCTGCTCATCGAGACCGCCACCCGACGCGACCTCGACGACCCGGCCACCGTCCGCTCCGTCGCCGACGCGGTGGGGAGCGCCGCCACTCTGGAGCTTCTGCACGCGCTCACCGAGGCCGACGCGCTCGCCACCGGGCCCGCCGCCTGGTCCACCTGGCGCGCCTCCCTCGTCGCCGATCTCGTCAAACGTGCCGCGGCGGTCCTCGCCGGGGAAGCACCCGAGGAGCCCGAGGAGACGGCGCCCAGCGCCGAGCAGGAGCGCCTGGCCATCGAGGCCCTGCGCACCGGCGAACCCGTCCTCGCCCTGCACGCCCAGGCGGAGACCCCGCAGGAGGACGGGGGCCCCGAACCCGTCGGCGTCGAACTCCACATCGCCCTCCCGGACCGCCCCGGCGTGCTTCCCGCAGCGGCCGGGGTCCTCGCCCTGCACCGGCTGACCGTCCGCGCCGCCGACCTGCGTGCAGTGGAGCTCCCCACGGAGCTGGGCGAGAGAGCGGATCTGCTGCTGCTCAGCTGGCGGGTGGCGGCCGAGTACGGGTCCCTGCCCCAGGCCGCCCGGCTGCGCGCCGACCTCGTCCGCGCCCTGGACGGCTCCCTGGACATCAGGGCCCGTCTCGCCGAGCGGGAGGCCGCCTATCCGAGGCGCCGGGGGGTGAAGGCCCCGCCGCCGAGGGTGACCGTCGCGGCGGGCGGCTCGCAGCTGGCCACGGTGATCGAGGTACGCGCCCAGGACGCCCCCGGCCTGCTGCACCGGATCGGCCGGGCGCTGGAACAGAGCGCGGTCCGGGTACGCAGCGCGCATGTGTCGACGCTGGGGGCCAACGCGGTGGACACCGTCTATGTCACGGACGCGGCGGGCGAGCCGCTGTCCGCGGAGCGGGCCGCCGAGGTGGCCCGGGAGATCGAGAAGGCGCTCGGCTGAGGCGTGCCGCTTCCGTCGGCGAACCACCGGACCGGATGGCGTCCCCGCTGTCGCGGGGCGCTCCGCGCCACGGCGTAGCGGCCTTCCGTACCCCGGCACCCTCCCCGTCGGCCGCGGGGATGGCCGACCTCGCACGCCGAATACGACGGGCGAGGCCGGCCGCTCGCCGGAGCCGGATACCCTGGGGGACGACTACCTGCCCACACCCCCGACCCTGAGGACCGACGAGCGCCGTGTTCGATACTCTCTCCGACCGCCTTGCCGCGACTTTCAAGAACCTCAGGGGCAAGGGCCGCTTGTCCGAGGCGGACATCGACGCCACGGCTCGCGAGATCCGTATCGCCCTGCTGGAAGCCGATGTCGCGCTCCCCGTCGTCCGGTCCTTCATCGCCAAGGTCAAGGAGCGGGCGCGCGGCGCCGAGGTCTCCCAGGCGCTGAATCCTGCGCAGCAGATGATCAAGATCGTCAACGAGGAGCTCGTCTCCATCCTCGGTGGCGAGACCCGGCGGCTGCGGTTCGCCAAGACCGCCCCCACCGTGATCATGCTCGCGGGTCTCCAGGGTGCGGGCAAGACGACCCTCGCCGGAAAGCTCGGTGTCTGGCTCAAGGGCCAGGGCCACTCCCCGCTGCTCGTCGCCTGTGACCTCCAGCGCCCCAACGCCGTCAACCAGCTGAGCGTCGTCGCCGACCGCGCCGGAGTGGCGGTGTACGCGCCGGAGCCGGGCAACGGCGTCGGCGACCCGGTCCAGGTCGCCAAGGACTCGATCGAGTACGCCCGGTCCAAGCAGTTCGACATCGTCATCGTCGACACCGCCGGCCGTCTCGGCATCGACCAGGAGCTGATGCGGCAGGCCGCGGACATCCGCGACGCCGTCAGCCCCGACGAGATCCTCTTCGTCGTCGACGCGATGATCGGCCAGGACGCGGTCAACACCGCCGAGGCCTTCCGGGACGGCGTCGGCTTCGACGGCGTGGTGCTCTCCAAGCTCGACGGTGACGCCCGCGGTGGTGCGGCCCTGTCGATCGCCCATGTCACGGGCAAGCAGATCATGTTCGCGTCGAACGGCGAGAAGCTTGAGGACTTCGACGCCTTCCACCCCGACCGCATGGCGTCCCGCATCCTCGACATGGGTGACCTGCTCACCCTGATCGAGCAGGCGGAGAAGACCTTCAGCCAGGAAGAGGCCGCTCAAATGGCCTCCAAACTGGCGTCCAGCAAGGGCGGAAAGGACTTCACGCTCGACGACTTCCTGGCCCAGATGGAGCAGGTCAGGAAGATGGGCTCCATCTCCAAGCTGCTCGGGATGCTGCCCGGCATGGGGCAGATCAAGGACCAGATCAACAACATCGACGAGCGCGACGTCGACCGCACCGCCGCGATCATCAAGTCGATGACCCCGAAGGAGCGCGCCGAGCCGACGATCATCAACGGCTCTCGGCGGGCCCGTATCGCCAGGGGCTCCGGTGTCGAGGTCAGCGCCGTGAAGAACCTGGTCGAGCGGTTCTTCGAGGCCCGCAAGATGATGTCGAAGATGGCCCAGGGCGGCGGCATGCCGGGGATGCCCGGGATGCCGGGCATGGGCGGCGGCCCCGGCCGGCAGAAGAAGCAGGTCAAGCAGGCCAAGGGCAAGCGCAAGAGCGGTAACCCGATGAAGCGCAAGGCCGAGGAAGCGGCCGAGGCGGCCCGCCGCGAGCAGGCGGCCCAGGGCGGCGCGCTCGGGCTGCCCGCCGGCCAGGCCGACAAGAACTTCGAGCTGCCGGACGAGTTCAAGAAGTTCATGGGCTGAGCGGCCTGCCGAGTCACGTCCCCGAGGGGGCGCCCGCTTCACCGCGGGCGCCCCCTCGGGCGTGTACGGGGGTGAAGGCCCTCGCGGGAATCCCTCCATGGGCCCAGCGGACCACCGCTCCGAGGGCTTCGTCCGCGATTCTCCCTTAATGTCGGCTCAACGGCTGTCGGCAGAGGAGACCGCGTGACCAACCCCGTACCTCCCCGCGACCGCACCGACCAGCCCTGGCGTTCCGAGGGCGCACCGAAGCCCCCGCCCCCCGGACGGAAGATGCCGGGAGGCTGGGGCCGACTTCTGCTGACCGCGCTCGCCGTCTATCTGATCGCCAACCTGGTGCTCTCCTTCTTCAACGGCAAGGACGAGCCGACGATCGCGTACACGGAGTTCAGCAAGCAGGTCACCTCGGGCAATGTCTCCAAGATCTACTCCAAGGGCGATGCCATCCAGGGGCAGCTGAAGAAGGAGGCGAAGGTCCCGGGCAGCGACGACAAGTACACCAAGTTCGTCACACAGCGGCCCGCCTTCGCCGACGACAACCTCTGGGGGGAGCTGGTCAAGGACGGCGTCACGGTCACCGCCGAACCGGTCGTCAAGGAACGGAGCTTCCTGGCCAACCTGCTGATCTCGCTGGCGCCGATGCTGCTGCTGGTCCTGCTGTGGGTGTTCATCGCCCGGCGGATGTCGCGCGGTGGGATGGGCGGCGGAATGGGCGGGTTCGGCCGCAAGGCCCCGCCCAAACCGGTCGAGCTGGAGGGAGACCGGCGTACGACGTTCAAGGACGTGGCGGGCATCGACGAGGTCGAGGGCGAGCTCAACGATGTCGTCGACTTCCTGAAGAACCCGGACGCCTACCGGCGGATGGGCGCCCGGATGCCCGGGGGAGTGCTGCTGGCGGGCCCTCCCGGCACGGGCAAGACGCTGCTGGCGAGGGCGGTCGCGGGAGAGGCGGGGGTGCCGTTCTTCTCGGCCTCGGCCTCCGAGTTCATCGAGATGATCGTCGGGGTCGGGGCCGGCCGGGTCCGGGAACTGTTCGCCGAGGCCCGCAAGGTCGCCCCGGCCATCGTGTTCATCGACGAGATCGACACCATCGGACGGGCCCGCGGCGGCGGATCGGGCATGGGCGGGCACGACGAGCGCGAACAGACGCTCAACCAGATCCTCACGGAGATGGACGGCTTCTCCGGCTCGGAGGGAGTGGTGGTGCTCGCGGCGACCAACCGCGCCGACGTACTCGACCCGGCGCTCACCCGGCCCGGCCGCTTCGACCGGATCGTTCAGGTCAGTCCGCCGGACAAGAAGGGCCGGGAGGCGATCCTGGAGATCCACACCCGGCAGATCCCGGTGGCGGGGGACGTGGACCTGGCCCAGGTGGCCCGTACGACCCCGGGAATGACCGGCGCCGATCTCGCCAACCTCGCCAACGAGGCCGCGCTCCTCGCCGTGAAGCGGGGGCAGCACGAGGTGAACGGCGCCGATTTCTCGGACGCGCTGGAGAAGGTGCAGCTCGGGGCGGAGCGCTCACTCGTCATGTCGGACGAGGAGCGTCGCCGGACCGCCTACCACGAGAGCGGGCACGCGCTGCTGGGGATGGTCCAGCCGGGCTCGGACCCGGTCCGCAAGGTCACCATCGTGCCGCGCGGGCGTGCGCTGGGCGTCACTCTCTCGACCCCGGACGCCGACAAGTACGCGTACACCGAGGAGTACCTGCGCGGCCGGATCATCGGCGCGCTCGGCGGGATGGCGGCCGAGCAGGTGGTGTTCGGCGTCATCACCACCGGTGCGGAGAGCGATCTGGAACAGGTCACCCAGCTGGCCCGGGGCATGGTGGGCCGCTGGGGTATGAGCCACAAGGTGGGCCGGCTGACGGCGATCCCCGGCGACGCCCAGCAGGCGTACGGCCTGTCGGCGGCGCCTTCGACGCTGGACGCGGTGGACGGCGAGATGCGGCGCATCGTCGACGAGTGCTACGAGGACGCCTGCCGGCTGCTCCGCGAGAACCGGGACCGGCTGGACTCACTGGCCACGACGCTGCTGGCGAGCGAGACCCTGGACGAGGCGGACGCCTACCGGGCGGCAGGGATCACCCGGCTGTCGAAGTAGGGCCTCCGGAGTCCGGCCCGCAGGGCCGGCCCGCACAGGGACCGGCACCGTGAGGTCCTACGTGGTGCAGACACCGTGAGGTCCTACGTGGTGCAGACACCGTGAGGTCCCTACGTGGTGCAGACGAGGTAGCGGAACACATTCGGCATCCACACCGTGCCGTCCCGGCGCAGATGCGGACGCAGAGCCTCCGAGACCTCCTTCTCGACCTGCGACCGGTCCGTCGCCTCCATGGCGGCGTCGAAGAGCCGCGTCGACAGCAGGCCCCGTACCGCGCTGTCCATGTCCGCGTAGCCGAACGGGCACGCCACCCGCCCCGACCCGTCCGGCTTCAGACCGGACCGGAACGCCACGTTCTCCAGATCGTCCCGCCGCGCTCCGCGCCCGCTCGCGCCCCGCGCCGCGTCCGGGCCCTCCGCGAGCCGGGCAGCCACCCGCAGCACGGCATCGGTCGCGCACCGCTCGGGCGGCCCCCAACCGGTCAGCACGACCGTGCTGCGTCGCTCCGCCGAGGCGGTGGCGGCACCCAGCGTCCTCACCAGCTCCTCGCCGTCGCCGGGGGAGCAGCCGATCGGGGTGAAGGCGGTGATCAGGTGGTAGGGCTCGTGGCTGGACACCGGGGCGGGAAGGGACTCCAGCAGCTGCGGTTCGGCGGCCCCTGGCCCCCGCCCGTCCTCCGGGCCGGGCAGCAGCCGGATCCGGGCGAGCGCCAGACGTTCGAGATCGGCGTCGACGCCGGTGACGCGGGCCCCGCGGCCGGCCGCGATCAGCAGCGCGAGCCCGGATCCGCAGCCGAGCGAGAGCATGCGCGTGGCGGGGCCGACTTCGAGCCGCGTGTACACCGCTTCGTAGAGCGGTGCGAGCATCCGCTCCTGGATCTCGGCCCAGTCACGGGCACGGGAACCGGTGTCCACGGGCGCCGACGGCTTCGCCTGCGAGTGGTGCCGGACGAGCGTGGGTGTCATGGAATGTGCCCCAATCAGCCGAGATGCCGGTCATGCCGATGAGTCGTGCCGGAATGGACGATCTCCCCGTGGCCGTGCGTCCGCGCTTCCCCCGTATGCCAGAGAACTGCGCATCCGCCTCCGCGTCCAGGGGTCTGCGGGCCGTGGTTGCCGGCGGTGGCGGCCGACGGGCCGGGACCGGGCACCCGAATGACCCCGGTGCCCGGGGGCGTGCTCTCCCGCGCCGCCGTCCCAGTCTCACCCGTCGGGCGGGGGTGGGCACGTCGAGGGCTCCGTGCCGTGCGGGGACCGGGTTCCGGGGCTGCTCGGGGGACGGGGCCGCGGGGCGCGTGCGAGCCGGGTAGTGTCGGGTCTCCACGCCCGGCGCCCCGCATCACCGACGGGTGGGCGCGTACGCGCCGTCTACGCCCCGGCGTACGCGACGCTACGTACCACCTTGGCGTGAGCTGTGAGTCTTCTCCGCAGATCAGCGCACCCGCCCTCGTCAGGACGTATGAACGGCAACTGACTGGTACGTGCAAAATATTTGGGATGGCCCGGAATCGGAACACCGGGGCACTCGCGCTCGTTGTCACGACGTGAGCACGACACCACCTGTACTTGCCGCAGAGCTGGCACAGGCGTGGGCCGACATTCAGCGGTACCACCCCGAGCTGCCCGATCTAGCCGCGCCCGAGTCCCTTATCGGAGAGTCCTCGTCCGCCTGTGGCGCCGAGCTCTCCTTCGAGCGACTGCTCCATGAGGCAGTCCATGGCATTGCCGCCGCCAGAGGTGTCCGCGACACCTCGCGCGCCGGCCGATACCACAACCGTCGATTCCTCGCGATCGCCGAGGAGCTGGGCCTCGATCACGCCGAGGAACCCCACCCCAGCAGTGGCTTCTCGCTGGTCACGCTCAACCCCGAAGCCAAGCGCCGGTACCGGCCGACGATGGAACGGCTGCAGCGCGCCCTCAAGGCGCACACCGTCGCCACCGCCGCCGACACCAAGCGCTCCTTCCGGGGCCCCGCGGCCCGGCACGGCTCCTCCGGAGGAGGTGTGCGGGTGAAGGCCGTCTGCGACTGCGGCCGCAATGTGCGCGTCGTTCCGTCGGTCCTCGCACAGGCCCCGATCGTCTGCGGCGGCTGCGGAAAGCCCTTCCGGATCCCGGAAGCAGTGGTCGCGGTGGGGTGAGGCGATGTGGTGTGGCACAATGGCTAGCTGTACTCGACAGTCGCATAGGACCCCTCTCTCCTCCGGCTGACGCGTCCATCGGGCACTCCGAGTACCGCAACCCCACGTGGCATCTACGTTGTGCCCAACCACGTCATAGACCAGGAGACACCACTTCCGTGGCAGTCAAGATCAAGCTGAAGCGTCTGGGCAAGATCCGTTCGCCTCACTACCGCATCGTCGTCGCCGACTCCCGCACCCGCCGTGATGGCCGGGCGATCGAGGAGATCGGCCTGTACCACCCGGTGCAGAACCCCTCGCGCATCGAGGTCAACGCAGAGCGCGCGCAGTACTGGCTGTCCGTCGGCGCCCAGCCGACCGAGCCGGTTCTCGCGATCCTGAAGCTCACCGGTGACTGGCAGGCGCACAAGGGCCTCCCGGCCCCCGCGCCGCTGTTGCAGCCGGAGCCCAAGGCTGACAAGCGCGCCCTGTTCGAGGCTCTCACCAAGGACATCGGTGAGGAGTCCAAGGGCGAGGCCATCACGCAGAAGGCGAAGAAGGCCGACAAGAAGGCGGACGACGCTGCTGAGGCAGCTGCGCCCGCCGAGTCGACCGAGGCCTGAGCATGCTCGAGGAGGCTCTCGAGCACCTCGTGAAAGGCATCGTTGACAACCCCGACGACGTGCAGGTCGCCTCGCGTGATCTGCGCCGTGGACGTGTGCTCGAGGTCCGGGTCCATCCCGATGACCTTGGCAAGGTGATCGGCCGCAACGGTCGCACCGCACGCGCGCTGCGTACCGTCGTGGGCGCCATCGGCGGCCGTGGTATCCGCGTCGACCTCGTCGATGTGGATCAGGTTCGCTGACAAGAGTTGAACACCGGCACGGGCCGGGGAGGGCCATGAGCCCACCCCGGCCCGTCGTCGTACGACAGGAGAGACACAAGGTGCAGTTGGTAGTCGCACGGATCGGTCGCGCCCACGGGATCAAGGGCGAGGTCACCGTCGAGGTGCGTACGGACGAGCCGGAGCTCCGGCTCGGGCCCGGCGCCGTACTGGCCACCGAGCCGGCCTCGGCCGGGCCGCTGACGATCGAGACCGGCCGGGTGCACAGCGGCAGGCTGCTGCTCCGCTTCGAAGGAGTACGGGACCGTACGGCCGCCGAGGCGCTGCGCAACACGCTGCTGATCGCCGATGTGGATCCGGCGGAGCTCCCGGAGGATCCCGAGGAGTTCTACGACCATCAGCTGATGGATCTGGACGTGGTCCTCGCCGACGGCACCGAGATCGGCCGGATCACCGAGATCACGCACCTGCCGTCCCAGGACCTCTTCATCGTGGAGCGTCCCGACGGCACCGAGGTGATGATCCCGTTCGTCGAGGAGATCGTCACCGAGATCGACCTGGAGGAGCAGCGCGCGGTGATCACGCCGCCGCCGGGTCTGATCGACGAGAGCGAGGCGATCGTGGTGTCCACGCGGGACGAGGACGCGGCGGCCGGGTCCGGGTCCGCCGAGGCGGGTTCCGCCGAATCCGGGAAAGACGTCTGATGCGCCTCGACGTCGTCACGATCTTCCCCGAGTACCTGGAACCGCTGAACGTCTCGCTCGTGGGCAAGGCCCGCGCGCGCGGGCGCCTCGACGTGCATGTGCATGACCTGCGGGAGTGGACGTACGACCGCCACAACACGGTCGACGACACCCCCTACGGCGGAGGTCCCGGCATGGTCATGAAGACCGAGCCATGGGGCGAAGCGCTGGACGAGACCCTGGCGGACGGATACGAGGCAGGGGCGCACACCCCCGTGCTGGTGGTCCCCACGCCGAGCGGCCGGCCCTTCACCCAGGAGCTGGCCGTCGAGCTCTCCGAGCGACCGTGGCTGATCTTCACCCCGGCCCGCTACGAGGGCATCGACCGGCGGGTGACGGAGGAGTACGCGACCCGGATGCTGGTCGTCGAGGTGTCCATCGGCGACTACGTGCTGGCCGGCGGCGAAGCCGCGGTGCTGGTGATCACGGAGGCGGTGGCCCGGCTGCTGCCCGGCGTACTCGGCAACGCCGAGTCGCACCGGGACGACTCCTTCGCGCCCGGAGCGATGGCGAACCTGCTGGAGGGTCCCGTCTACACCAAGCCGCCCGAGTGGCGCGGCCGGGAGATCCCGGATGTGCTGCTCAGCGGCCACCACGGGCGGATCGCGCGCTGGCGCCGGGACGAGGCCTTCCGTCGTACCGCACTCAACCGGCCCGATCTGATCGAGCGCTGCGAGGCGACGGCCTTCGACAAGAAGGACCGCGAGATGCTCTCCATCCTGGGCTGGTCACCGGAGCCCGGCGGCCGATTTTGGCGCAGGCCCCAAGCCGTGGAACAATAGCCGCTGCTGTACGTCCGCGTGCGCCCCTGCCACAGGGGGAAAGCGGCCACTGCGTTCCCTCTCATACGGGGGGTGGTCCCGACGCCCGTCCGACGCGATCAGCACTCTGAACTCACCACTCTCCCGTCGATGACCTGTGGCATCGGCGAAGAAAGCAGACACCATGGCTTCCCTGCTCGATGACGTCAATGCCGCTTCGGTGCGCACCGACGTCCCGGCGTTCCGCCCCGGCGACACCGTCAACGTCCACGTCCGCGTGATCGAGGGCAACCGCTCCCGTATCCAGCAGTTCAAGGGCGTTGTCATCCGCCGCCAGGGCGCCGGCGTCAGCGAGACCTTCACGGTCCGCAAGGTCTCCTTCAGCGTCGGCGTCGAGCGCACCTTCCCGGTGCACAGCCCGATCTTCGAGAAGATCGAGCTGATCACCCGCGGTGACGTCCGCCGCGCCAAGCTGTACTTCCTCCGTGAGCTGCGCGGCAAGGCCGCGAAGATCAAGGAGAAGCGCGACCGCTGAGCTGATTCCCAGGTCCACAGGACGGCCGGATAAGCTCTGGCCCCGATGGACACGGAAGCAAAGCCCCAGGAGCGCGACCGCTCCTCCGCACCCGCTACGGGAACGGAGGAGGGGGCGCGCTCCTCGCGTATCCCGAGCCGGTGGGTCACCTCGATGTCGTGGCGGCGCACCCTTGCGCTCGGTGCTGTCGGCTCGGTCTGTGTGCTGCTCTTCAGTAACTTCGTGGTGCAGCCCTATCTGATTCCCAGCGGCTCGATGGAGTCCACGTTGCGGGTCGGGGACCGGGTGCTCGTCAACAAATTGGCGTACCGTTTCGGCTCCGTACCCCAGCGCGGCGATGTGGTGGTCTTCGACGGCACCGGCTCCTTCGTCCGGGAGACCCCGCCGGAGAACCCGGTGACCGGCCTGCTGCACGGAGCAGCGGCTTCCCTCGGGCTCGCGGAGCCCGCCGAGACCGACTTCGTGAAGCGAGTGGTGGGTGTGGGGGGTGACCGGGTGGTCTGCTGCGACAAGCGCGGACAAGTCGAGGTGAACGGCCGGCCCGTGAACGAGGACTACCTGTTCGCGGGGGACGCGCCGTCCCGAGTGGCCTTCGACATTGTCGTGCCCGACGGCAAGCTGTGGATGATGGGCGACCACCGGAGCAACTCCCGCGACTCCCGTGACCACCTGGGTGAACCGGGCGGCGGCATGGTGCCGGTCGAGAAGGTGATCGGCCGGGCCGACTGGTTCGGCTGGCCGCTGGGCCGGCTGGGATCGGTTCCGGACACCGCTGCCTTCGACGGAATACCGGCGCCCGGTTCGGCGCATGGGTAACCGCGGGCGGAGGCACGGAGCAGCGGATCCGGAGACTCCGCTGCCCACGGGCACCCGGCCGACGACTCCGCGTTCGCTGCCCACTCGCGCGGAGCGGCGCAAGCTGGCCCGCAAGGTGAAGCGGAAGCGGCGAAGGTCGGCGGTGAGGGAGATCCCGCTCCTCATCACCGTCGCCCTGGTGATCGCGCTGATCCTCAAGACCTTTCTGGTACAGGCCTTCGTGATCCCGTCGGGGTCGATGGAACAGACCATCCGGATCGGTGACCGGGTACTCGTGGACAAGCTGACGCCCTGGTTCGGGTCCAAGCCGCAGCGCGGCGATGTCGTTGTGTTCAAGAACCCTTCGGACTGGCCGCCGCCGAACCCTGTGGAGAAGTCGGAGGAGTCGCCCGTCGTCATCAAGCAGGTGAAGCAGGCGCTGACCTTCATCGGACTGCTGCCGTCCGACGACGAGCAGGATCTGATCAAGCGGGTGGTCGCCGTCGGTGGCGACACGGTGAGGTGCTGCGGGAAGGACGGCAGGCTCATCGTCAATGGGGTAGCAGTCGACGAGCCCTACATCTATCCCGGTGATTCGCCCTCCACGATCAAATTCGAGGTAAAGGTTCCAGCCGGAAGAATCTTTGTGATGGGGGACCATCGCTCCAATTCCGCTGATTCACGCTTCCATCTGGACAAGACGGGTAACGGCACGGTTTCCGAGGATGCGGTCGTGGGGCGGGCCGTGGTGATCGCCTGGCCCTTCGGACACTGGCGTGGACTGGAGGAACGTTCGGCGTTCTCCTCGGTCCCGGACGCGCGTGCCGGGACGGCGGCAGGCCCCGGACCGTCGAATAGTGTGTCCCCGGATCCCAACGGATTGATCCGGCTCCCGACCCCTGCGGAACTCCCGCTCGTTATGGGAGTGGTGGGCCTGCACCGGCTGGGGCGCAGGCGGTGGCACGGAATAAGGAGTGGATGTGGGGGATTTGGCGGTCGGCGCACGATCCGGACACGGCGAACCCGAGGACCGGCCGGAGAATCCGGGGAACGCCGAGTCCGCCGGGGCCGCGGCGGACTCGACGGAGAATGACGACAGCACCCCGAGCAGCGGCAGCACGGCGCGGAACAAGCCCCGCTCCTTCTGGAAGGAGCTGCCTCTCCTCATCGGTATCGCGCTTGTTCTCGCGTTGCTGATCAAGACGTTTCTGGTGCAGGCGTTCTCGATTCCTTCGGACTCGATGCAGGACACGCTGCAGCGGGGTGACCGGGTGCTGGTCGACAAGCTGACGCCGTGGTTCGGCTCGGAGCCCGAGCGCGGTGAGGTGGTGGTGTTCCACGACCCGGGCGGCTGGCTGAACGACACCCCGCAGGTCCATCCGAATGTGGTCCAGAAGGTCCTCAGCTTCATCGGACTGATGCCGTCCGTCGAGGAGAAGGACCTGATCAAGCGGGTCATCGCGATCGGCGGCGACACGGTGGAATGCAAGACGAACGGCCCGGTCGTGGTCAACGGCAAGGCCCTGGACGAGAAGTCGTTCATTTTCCCGGGCAACACACCTTGCAACGACAAGCCCTTCGGCCCGATCAAGGTGCCCGAGGGCCGTATCTGGGTCATGGGCGACCACCGCCAGGACTCGCTCGACTCCCGATTCCACCAGGAACTGCCGGGTGGCGGCACGGTCTCCAACGACGAGGTCGTCGGCCGGGCCATCGTCGTGGCGTGGCCGATCAACCGCTGGGCGACCCTGCCGGTTCCGAAGACCTTCGACCAGCCGGGGCTGAACGCCGCGATGGCCGCGGCGCCCGGCGCGATCGGCTTCGCCGGAGCCGTGCCGCTCGTTCTCTGGCGACGCAGGCGGGCCGAGAGGGACGCCGGCCGGCGGTAGCGAGTGACGGTGCTTCGTGGTTCGTTCAGTCGTGCCGATTTGCCGGGGTGCCGGGATGGCAGGGCGTCGGGATGGCAGGGCGTCGGGATGTCGGGATTTCGTTGTGATCAAGACATCGGCAAGACCGAGTAAATGACCGTCGATTTCCGGATGTTTTCGTACGATCATTTCCGTCGATTTTGCATAACTTCACTCGGGAAAGACATGAAACGTATTTCTCGGTGAAGGCCATGGGTGCTACTGCCGCAGCCGCAGCC
Source organism: Streptomyces sp. NPDC026062 (assembly GCF_055568375.1). Classification (NCBI taxonomy): domain Bacteria; kingdom Bacillati; phylum Actinomycetota; class Actinomycetes; order Kitasatosporales; family Streptomycetaceae; genus Streptomyces; species Streptomyces sp. NPDC026062. Next base: position 106,386 of record NZ_JBVHOQ010000009.1, on the reverse strand, counting down.
GCAGCCGTCGTGGGTGCGGGCCTCGCAAGCGCTCCGGGTCGCTGCTGACTCGGGCATTCCTGGGGCTGCGACGCCCGCGGCCGCGTGCCACGGCCGGGACCGGGGCGCTGCTTCCGTCAGCGGGAGGCGGACCTTGGGGCAGAGGCCGTACGGTGTGTCAGGAAAGACGTCGGTGCTCGCTATGCGGGCACCGGGTGGCACGGTTGAACCGCCCTCCGGTCGCTCGGCGAGCACGCTGAGCGACCGGAGGGCGGTTTTCGGTGGTGGGATGTCTGGTGGCCCGCTGACGACGCGGCGGTCGGGGACGCGGTGTCCCCTGTGGAACTCCCGTTCGTTGTTCGAGGCAGTGGGCTCGAACAACGAACCCTGGAGCAGGTGTGGGCCGCAGAGTGAGGACTGGAACGTGAGCGACATGGCTGCCGGTGCACGACCTGGACGCGAAGAGCCTGCGAAGTGGCGAGACCAGCCCGCCGATGCCGCCTCCGGTCCGCCGGAGGAGATCCCGGGTTCGGATGCGCCCGGGGGGATTCCGGGTTCTGATGGGCTTGCGGAGAGCCGGGTTTCGGACAAGCCCGAGGAGGCGTCGGGGCCGGATGGGCCTGCGGAGGCTTCGGGTTCGGGCGGGCCTGCGGAGGCTTCGGGTTCGGACCGGCTCGGGGAGGCTTCGGGTTCGGGCGATCTCGCGGAAACGAAGACTACGGACGCGAGCGGGGACGGCGAGGGAGACGGGGACAAGGACGGGAGGAAGGCGCGCAAGCAGCGTCCCTTCTGGAAGGAGCTGCCCCTTCTCATCGGTATCGCGCTTGTTCTCGCGTTGCTGATCAAGACGTTTCTGGTGCAGGCGTTCTCGATTCCTTCGGACTCGATGCAGGACACGCTGCAGCGGGGTGACCGGGTGCTGGTCGACAAGCTGACGCCGTGGTTCGGCTCGGAGCCCGAGCGCGGTGAGGTGGTGGTGTTCCACGACCCGGACAACTGGCTGGCCGGGGAGCCGACGCCCGATTCGAATGTGGTCCAGGACTTCCTGAGCTTCATCGGCCTGATGCCGTCGGCCCAGGAGAAGGACCTCATCAAGCGGACGATCGCGGTCGGCGGCGACACCGTGGAGTGCGCGAAGGGCGGTCCCGTCAAGGTCAACGGGAAGGCGCTCGACGAGCCGTACATCTTCCCGGGCGACTCGGCGTGCGACGACAAACCCTTCGGGCCGTTCAAGGTTCCCGAGGGGAAGATCTGGGTGATGGGCGACCACCGGCAGAACTCCTGGGACTCGCGCTATCACACCGAGGAGGCGACCAAGGGGTTCGTGCCTGTCGATGACGTGGTGGGACGGGCCGTGGTGGTGGCGTGGCCGGTCAATCGATGGTCGGCGCTGTCGGTCCCGGACACCTTCGACCAGTCGGGGATCGATGCCGCGGCGGGCCTGGCCCCCGGGGTGTTCGGTGTCGCGGGCGCGCTGCCGCTCGTGCTGTGGCGGCGCAGGAGGCTGACCGGCGGACGTACCGCCGGGTAGGGTGCCGACTCGGATCAGCGATTGTCGATCTCCGATGGGGGACGCTGCGATGAGTGCAACAGGACGTACAGGTGACGGCCACGGCCGTCTCGGCAGCAAGCTGTCGGGGCTGGCCGTGGCCGTCGGCTGTGTGCTCTTTCTCGGCGGCTTCGTCTGGGTGGCCGTGGTGTACCGGCCGTACACGGTGCCGACCGAGTCGATGACCCCCACGGTGAACGCCGGCGACCGGGTCCTTGCGCAGCGGGTGGACGGCAGCGAGGTGCGCCGGGGCGATGTGGTGGTGTTCACGGACAAGGCGTGGAGCGACATGCCGATGGTGAAGCGGGTCGTCGGTATCGGCGGTGACAAGATCACCTGTTGCGAGAAGGACGGCCGGCTCACCGTCAACGGCGTACCCGTGGCTGAAACGTATCTCCCGTCGGGGGACCCGGCCTCGGCGATCGATTTCACGGCCGAGGTGCCGAAGGGGAAGCTCTTCCTCCTGGGAGATGACCGCAGCGTCTCGCAGGACTCCCGGGTCCACCTGGAGGAGGGCGGGCAGGGTTCGGTGCCGCGCAGCGCCGTACAGGCCCGGGTGGATGCCGTCGCATGGCCGATGGGCGGCATGATCGGACGGCCGCAGGCCTTTGCCGCACTGCCTGGCGGGGTGTCGTCCGAGGGGCCGCTGATGCTTCAGCTCACTGCCATGGCCGCGGGCGTGGTGCTCATCCTCGGCGGTGCCGCGTACGGGCCGGTCGCGGCTCGGTCCTCCCGCTCCAAGCGGAACAAGCACGGGAAGGCGACCGTCGGTGCACGCTGAGACGCGCAAGGTCGCCCGCCTGGTGCTCCTCGATCCGGACGACCGCATTCTGCTGATGCACGGATTCGAGCCGGAGGACCCGGCGAGTACCTGGTGGTTCACTCCGGGCGGCGGACTGGAGGGCGACGAGACCCGGGAGCAGGCCGCCCTGCGGGAGCTGGCCGAGGAAACCGGGATCACGGACGTCGTTCTGGGCCCGCTGCTCTGGCAGCGGATGTGCTCCTTTCCGTTCGACGGGCGGCGCTGGCACCAGGACGAGTGGTACTTCCTGGCCCGCACGGCGCAGACCGCGACGGACACCAGCGGGCAGACCGGGCTGGAACGCCGCAGCGTCGCGGGTCTGAGGTGGTGGACCTCCGCCGAACTGTCGGCGGCGCGTGAGACGGTGTACCCGACCAGACTCGCCGAGCTGCTGCGCACGCTGCTCGACGACGGTCCTCCAGGTACACCGCTGGTTCTGGCCCCCGAAATCGCCTGAGCGACCGAGGAGCCGGTCCCTGGCGCACAATGGGGGAACGCACGGCTGAAGGGGAACATGCCAATGAGCGCCGAGGACCTCGAGAAGTACGAGACCGAGATGGAGCTGAAGCTCTACCGGGAGTACCGCGATGTCGTCGGTCTGTTCAAATATGTGATCGAGACCGAACGGCGCTTCTACCTCACCAACGACTACGAGATGCAGGTGCACTCGGTCCAGGGCGAGGTCTTCTTCGAGGTGTCCATGGCGGACGCCTGGGTCTGGGACATGTACCGGCCCGCACGGTTCGTCAAGCAGGTACGGGTTCTGACGTTCAAGGACGTCAATATCGAGGAGCTCAACAAGAGCGATCTCGAGCTTCCGGGTGGCTGAGTTGTCCACAACGGATGAGTTGTCCACCAAGATCCAATAGTTGGGGGCGGTCGCGTCACAGTCGGTGCCGGAGGTGGTGCCGATATGAACGCACGGGGGGCACTCGGGCGGTACGGCGAAGATCTGGCGGTACGGCTGCTGACCGATGCCGGCATGTCCGTACTCGAACGGAACTGGCGCTGTCGCGTCGGCGAGATCGACATCGTCGCGAAGGACGGTGACGCTCTCGTCGTCTGCGAGGTGAAGACCCGCAGGGTGGGGGCTTTCGAGCACCCGATGGCCGGGGTCACCCCGGCCAAGGCGGACCGTCTGCGGCGGCTGGCCGAGTTCTGGCTGGCCCGCCATGGCGGGCCGCCGCCGGGCGGGGTGCGGATCGACCTGATCGGCGTGGTGCTGCCCAGGCGCGGCGCGCCCCTCGCCGAGCATGCGCGGGGGGTGGCCTGATGGGGTTCGCGCGAGCCTGCTCGGTGGCACTGGTCGGCGTCGAGGGCGTGGTGGTGGAGGTCCAGGCGGACCTGGAGGCCGGGGTCGCGGCGTTCACGCTGGTGGGTCTGCCGGACAAGAGCCTGGTGGAGAGCCGGGACCGGGTCAGGGCTGCCGTGGTCAATTCCGGGGCGGAGTGGCCGCAGAAGAAGCTCACGGTGGGGCTGTCCCCGGCCTCGGTGCCCAAGGGCGGGTCCGGCTTCGACCTGGCCGTCGCCTGCGCCGTGCTCGGCGCGGCCGAGCGGATCGACCCCGCTTCGATCGCCGACGTGGTGATGATCGGGGAGCTCGGGCTGGATGGCAGGGTGCGGCCGGTGCGCGGAGTCCTGCCCGCAGTCCTGGCCGCGGCGGAGGCCGGGTACCGGCAGGTCGTCGTACCCGAACAGACCGCGGGTGAGGCGGCTCTGGTGCCAGGGATCTCCGTGCTCGGGGTCCGGAGCCTGCGGCAGCTGATCGCCGTGCTCTGCGACGAGCCGGTGCCCGACGAGGCGGCGGCCCACGACCAGGGCCGCCCCGACACCATGCTGGCCGGGCTGATGGTGCCCGGCGCCGGGATGGGTGCCGGGCCGGCCGGGGGAGCGGTACCGGGCGGCGGCAACCTGCCCGATCTGGCGGATGTCGCGGGTCAGGAGCGGCCGCGCAAGGCCCTGGAGGTCGCGGCGGCGGGCGGACACCACCTCCTGCTGTCAGGGCCGCCAGGAGCGGGCAAGACCATGCTGGCCGAACGGCTGCCCGCCATCCTGCCGCCGCTGAACAGGCAGGAATCCCTTGAGGTGACCGCAGTGCACTCGGTGGCCGGCATCCTGCCGCCCGGTGAGCCCCTGGTCTCCCGCCCGCCCTACTGCGCACCGCACCACTCCGCGACCATGCAGTCGCTGGTCGGCGGGGGGAACGGGCTGCCCCGGCCCGGAGCCGTCTCGCTGGCTCATCGTGGGATTCTCTTTCTGGACGAGGCGCCGGAATTCTCCGTACGCGCACTGGACGCGTTGCGTCAGCCGCTGGAGTCGGGGCATGTGGTGGTGGCACGCAGCGCCGGGGTGGTGCGACTGCCCGCGCGCTTCCTGATGGTGCTCGCCGCCAACCCCTGCCCGTGCGGGCGGCACACCCTGAGCGGGGCGGGGTGTGACTGCCCGCCCTCGGCAGTCCGCCGGTATCAGTCCAGGCTCTCGGGGCCGCTGCTGGACCGGGTGGACCTACGGGTCACCGTGGACCCCGTCAGACGTGCGGACCTGATCGGCCGGGGCGGTCGGGGTGAGTCGACCGAGACGGTCGCCGCCCGGGTGATCCGGGCCAGGGCGCGGGCCGCGGAGCGCCTGGCGGGCACCCCGTGGACCACGAACAGCGAGGTGCCCGGACATGAGCTGAGGACCAGGCTGGTCGCGGCACCGGGTGCGCTGATGGCGGCCGAGCGGGACATGGAGCGGGGCATGCTCACAGCACGTGGTCTGGACCGGGTGCTGCGGGTGGCGTGGACGGTCGCGGATCTGCGCGGAGCCGACCGTCCGGACGCCTCGGACATCGGGGTGGCCCTGGAGCTGCGGACCGGCATTCCGCGCGGGGCCTCGATGACCGCGGGGGCGTCATGACAGGGCAGCGGGCCGGGGAATGCGCGGGCGCCGCCGGGGGAGCGGGGCGGGCGGAAGACACGAACGGGCCGGCGGCCGGTGAGCGGCGGATTCCCGGCGGGACCGGCTCTCCCGGCGGGACAGGATCTCCCGGCGGGACCGGTTCTCCCGGCGGGGTGAGCGATCGGGAGCGGCTGGCGCGGGCGGCACTGACCCGGGTCATGGAGCCGGGGGACATCCGGGGTGGGCGCTGGCTGCGTGAGTGCGGTGGCGCGGAGCTGATACGGCGGATCACCGCCCGGGACGGATCGGCCGAGCAACTGAGCGGGATGACCGCGCGGCGGCTGGCGGGCTACCGACTGCGGGTCCGGAACGTCGAGCCCGAGCGGGACCTGGCCGCGGTGGCCTCGGCGGGCGGGCGCTTCATCTGCCCGGGTGACCGGGAGTGGCCGAGCCAGCTCGACGACCTGGGGGACGCCAGGCCGACAGGGCTCTGGGTGCGAGGGAGGCCCGACCTACGGCTCTGGGCGTTGCGTTCGGTCGCCGTGGTGGGAGCCCGAGCCTGCACCCCGTACGGGGTGCACATGGCGACGACGCTCGGCGCGGGCCTCGCGGAGCGGGGGTGGGTGGTCGTCTCGGGCGCGGCTTTCGGGATCGACGGAGCGGCTCACCGGGGTGCCCTGGCCGCCGGTGGTGCGACGATAGCGGTCCTGGCCTGCGGGGTGGACGTCGCCTACCCACGCGGTCATACCGAGTTGATCGGACGCATGGTCGAACAGGGGCTGGTCCTCGGTGAACTGCCGCCGGCCGAGCACCCCACCCGCAGCCGATTCATCCTCCGGAACAGAGTGATCGCCGCGTTGACGCGGGGAACCGTCGTTGTCGAGGCCGAGTACCGCAGCGGCTCGCTCGTCACGGCGCGAAGCGCGCAAGGGCTCGGCCGCTACACCATGGGTGTACCGGGCCCCGCCACCAGCGGTCTGTCGGCAGGAGTCCACGAACTCCTGCGGGGTGAGGGCGTGCTGGTCACCGACGCTGCGGAAGTCGCCGAACTGGTCGGGGAAATCGGGGATCTGGCCCCTGTGAGGCGGGGGCCGATGCTGCCTCGCGATCACCTGGACGCCGTCTGCGGCAGGGTACTTGACGCCCTGCCGGCTCATGGGCTCGTCAACGGACGAGAGGTTGCGCGTGCCGCCGCCACAAGTGCTGACGAGGCGCTCGGCAAGCTGTACGAACTGCACTCACTGGGGTTCGTCGAACGCGAAGGCGACGGATGGAGATTGACGAAGCGGCCCACATGCAATGGCGACGCGCGGCGAGGCGGTTCTTGACCTGGGGCATTCGGGTGAAAAGGTGATGCCGATGACCTCGGTGGATCCGTCAGTGACACCTCCGGGGCCGGCGCGTGAGGCGCCGGCCCCGGAGGCCCGTCATGTCCTCGCCCAGGTGCGCGCCCATGTCCGCCGCCGCGTCACGTTCCATGTCCGCTCGCCGGGAAGCGCACAGCGCCGATCCTTTATCCTGCGCGGACCGCGACAACTCGGTCACGCTACGCTCACAAGGATTCCGGCCCAGACACAAGTCCCCCGGCACTTCACAGCAGAACGGCTCAAGGCACTACATGCCCCAGCACACCTCCGGGTCTGACCGCGCGGCAGCACCACCGGCTGCGCGTGGCACTGTGCGCCCGCCCGCCCCCTCCTCGCTCGACGAGTTGTGGCGTTCGTACAAGACCACGGGCGACGGGCGGCTGCGGGAACAGCTGATCCTGCACTACTCGCCCCTGGTGAAGTACGTCGCCGGCCGAGTGAGCGTGGGCCTGCCGTCCAACGTCGAGCAGGCGGACTTCGTTTCCTCCGGGGTCTTCGGACTGATCGACGCGATCGAGAAGTTCGACATCGAGCGCGCGATCAAGTTCGAGACCTACGCGATCACCCGCATCCGTGGGGCGATGATCGACGAACTGCGGGCCCTGGACTGGATCCCGCGCTCCGTGCGCCAGAAGGCGCGAGCGGTCGAGCGCGCCTACGCCACCCTGGAGGCGCAACTGCGACGCACCCCCTCGGAGGCGGAAGTGGCCGCCGAGATGGGCATCGCGCTGGAGGAACTGCACGCGGTTTTCAGCCAGTTGTCGCTCGCCAACGTTGTCGCGCTGGAGGAGCTGCTCCATGTGGGCGGTGACGGAGGCGGCCGTCTGAGTCTGATGGACACGCTGGAGGACACGGCCGCCGACAATCCGGTGGAGGTGGCCGAGGACCATGAGCTCAGACAGCTCCTCGCCCGCGCCATCAACACTCTCCCCGACCGCGAGAAGACGGTCGTCACGCTCTACTACTACGAGGGCCTCACCCTCGCCGAGATCGGAAATGTTCTCGGGGTCACCGAGAGCAGGGTCAGCCAGATTCACACCAAGTCGGTGCTGCAACTGCGCGCGAAGCTGGCCGACGCAGGACGTTGACACGGACGTTGACACGGGCGGGGAGGGACCGGGCAGCTCCCGGGGCAGCCTCCGGGGGAAGCTCTTCGGCCGACGACCGAGGCCGCCCGCCCCCTCGTGAACACCGGCCGCCGTACAGTGGTGGTGTGCCCAGGATTCGAGCGGCCTCCGTGGCCGAGCACCGGACCATGCAGCGCGGCGCCCTCCTGGACGCAGCGCGCTCCCTGCTGTCCGAGGGGGGCACGGAGGCATTGACCTTCCCCGCGCTCGCCGAACGCACGGGCCTCGCCCGCTCCTCCGTCTACGAGTACTTCCGCTCGCGCGCCGCCGTGGTCGAAGAGCTCTGCGCCGTCGATTTCCCTGTGTGGGCGGCCGAGGTCGAGAGTGCGATGGAGCGGGCGGGGACGCCCGAGGAGAAGATCGAGGCGTACGTCCGGCGGCAGCTCGATCTTGTCGGCGACCGTCGGCACCGGGCCGTGGTCGCGATCTCGGCGAGCGAGCTGGACGCGGGGGCCCGCGAGAAGATCCGGGCGGCGCACGGCGGTCTGATCGCCATGATCGTGGAGGCGCTCAGCGATCTCGGGCACGATCAGCCCCGGCTCGCGGCCATGCTCCTCCAAGGCTCCGTGGACGCAGCGGTCCGTCGTATCGAGCTGAGCGTGGCGGAGGAACCGGGCGTGATCGCGGATACCGCCGTCGCCATGGTCCTGAACGGCGTCCGGGGCATTCGAGGCGACCGGGACTGAGGGCCCTCGTCGGCTCCCCGGCCCAGGTGCTCACCGTGGTGAATGGAACCCATGACCGGCGGGGTGGGGCAGGGGTACTCCCGCGACCGGCAACAGCCGGGACGGTCCGCGTCGCACCAGTGACGGGGGCAGCAATGACAGCGGGTCCAGATACGAGTCCCCGAGCCGCAGGCCCCAGTGCAGACAGCCGGACACGCAGTGGGAAGGCCCGGCCGAAAGGAGCGCCACCACCTGCCCCGGCCTGACCTCCTCGCCCTCCTCGACCTGCGGGCGCACCGGTTCGTACGTGGTCCGCAGCGGCGGATCGCCCGTCCCCGCAAGCTCGATCACGACCACGCCCCGCCCCGCGACGGTGCCCGCGAAGGACACCCGCCCCGCAGCGACCGCGAGCACCGGCGCACCCGGTCCGCCACCGAGGTCCACGCCGCGATGCCCCCGCCCGTACTCCGTGGCAGGCGGCTCCCACCCCCGAAGGACCGGGGGCCGCCCCTTCAGCGGCCAGACCCGCCCGGCGGCCGGATCCAACGGCACGGGGCCATGGCCATCCGCCACGCCCTGCGAACCGGCGGCTGACACCCCCGACGTCCCCGCTCCGCGCCGGGCTCCCGGCATCTCGGCCCCACCCCAAACGCCCGCACCGTCCGCAGTCCCTGCCGCGCCCCCGGGCGGCCGCTTTGCCGCCAGGGCGTAGAGCCCGCCGAATCCTGTCGCGAGCAGCCCCATGAGCAGTAACCCCACGACGGCCACCACCGTCCCGCCGGCCCGCCACCCGGCCCCGCGGGACGGCGCCACGCGGCGCGCGGCAGGGCGGGCGGAGCGGATCCGGGAACGCGTCCGTTCAGGAGTGAATCGCATGCCGCCACCGTCCCCCGCCCGGCGGATCCGTGGGGATCATGGACCGGATCTGTGGACTACCGGCCGGTTGTGGACATCGCCGTCACCCGGCACCCGGCGGGTCCCGTACACTTCTTCTGGCGATCCGGGTCACCGGGTCGACTTCGCACGCCCCGCCACCTGCCTCTCTGCGGAAGGTGGCCGCGCTCCTCGGTCCTTCGTGGCACGGCGCGTCGGGGCGTCAGGCGCGACAGCAATCCTGCGGTCGCGATAACCGAGCACCTCAAGGAGTACGGCCATGGCCGTCGTCACGATGCGGGAGCTGCTGGAAAGCGGCGTCCACTTCGGTCACCAGACCCGTCGCTGGAACCCGAAGATGAAGCGCTTCATCTTCACCGAGCGCAACGGCATCTACATCATCGACCTGCTCCAGTCGCTGTCGTACATCGACCGCGCCTACGAGTTCGTCAAGGAGACCGTCGCCCACGGCGGCTCCATCATGTTCGTGGGTACGAAGAAGCAGGCCCAGGAGGCCATCGCCGAGCAGGCGACGCGCGTCGGCATGCCGTACGTCAACCAGCGTTGGCTCGGTGGCATGCTCACCAACTTCTCCACCGTCTACAAGCGCCTTCAGCGTCTGAAGGAGCTTGAGCTCATCGACTTCGAGGACGTGGCCGCCTCCGGCCTCACCAAGAAGGAGCTCCTGGTTCTCTCCCGCGAGAAGGCCAAGCTGGAGAAGACCCTCGGTGGTATCCGCGAGATGCAGAAGGTGCCGAGCGCCGTCTGGATCGTCGACACCAAGAAGGAGCACATCGCCGTCGGTGAGGCGCGCAAGCTCCACATCCCGGTCGTCGCGATCCTGGACACCAACTGCGACCCCGACGAGGTCGACTACAAGATTCCGGGCAACGACGACGCGATCCGCTCCGTCACCCTGCTCACCCGCGTGATCGCCGACGCCGTCGCCGAGGGCCTCATCGCCCGCTCCGGCGCTGCGACCGGCGACTCGAAGCCGGGCGAGAAGGCTGCCGGCGAGCCGCTCGCCGAGTGGGAGCGTGACCTGCTCGAGGGCGACAAGAAGGCCGACGCCGAGGTCCAGACCTCCGCCGAGACCGAGAAGGTCGCGGACGCGGAGGCCGCCGAGGCCCCCGCCGCCGAGGCTGCTGCCGAGGCTCCGGCCGCGGACGCCGAGCAGGCCTGACACCCGTCACGGCTGAAGACGGCGGGGGCCGGTGCCACAAGCACCGCCCCCGCCGTTCACCCGTAGATCTTTCAGACTTCGAGAGAGAAATACAGACTCATGGCGAACTACACCGCCGCTGACGTCAAGAAGCTCCGTGAGCTCACCGGCGCCGGCATGATGGACTGCAAGAAGGCGCTCGACGAGGCCGACGGCAACGTCGACGGGGCTGTCGAGGCCCTCCGCATCAAGGGTCAGAAGGGCGTCGCCAAGCGCGAAGGCCGTTCTGCCGAGAACGGCGCGGTCGTCTCCCTCGTCTCCGAGGACAAGACGTCCGGCGTTCTGCTCGAGCTGAAGTGCGAGACCGACTTCGTCGCCAAGGGTGACAAGTTCCAGGCCGTCGCCAACACGCTCGCCGCGCACGTCGCCGCGACCTCCCCGGCCGACATCGAGGCGCTTCTCGCGTCCGAGATCGAGCCCGGCAAGACCGTCCAGGCGTACGTGGACGAGGCCAACGCCAACCTCGGTGAGAAGATCGTCCTGGACCGCTTCGCGCAGTTCGAGGGCGCCTTCGTCTCCGTGTACATGCACCGCACCATGCCCGACCTGCCGCCGCAGATCGGTGTCCTGGTCGAGCTGGACAAGGCCGACGCCGATCTGGCGAAGGGCATCGCCCAGCACATCGCCGCCTTCGCGCCGAAGTACCTGTCCCGCGAGGACGTCCCGGCCGAGGTCGTCGAGGCCGAGCGCCGTGTCGCCGAGGAGACCACGCGCGCCGAGGGCAAGCCCGAGGCCGCGCTCCCGAAGATCGTCGAGGGTCGCGTCAACGGCTTCTTCAAGGAGGCCACCCTCCTTGGCCAGCCGTACGCGCTGGACAACAAGAAGTCCGTCCAGAAGGTCCTGGACGAGGCCGGTGTCACCCTGAAGCGCTTCACGCGTATCAAGGTCGGCATCTGAGTCCGTCCGCGAAAAACGGTGGACCCCGATAGGGTCTGGTGCAGTCGACGGCCGCACACCGCCGTACGACCGCAGATCTGACGAGGAGGCCATTGCCGCTGAGGGACACCAGACCCACCGGCAATGGCCTTCTTCGTATGTGCACGAGGAGAATCTCCATGAACAAGGGCGCGGACGCCGCAACAGGTGACCACAAGCGCGACGACGGCAAGGTGCGCGGACGCTTCATGCTGAAGCTGTCCGGAGAGGCGTTCGCCGGTGGCGGGGGTCTCGGTGTCGACCCCGACGTCGTGCACGCCATCGCCCGCGAGATCGCGGCAGTCGTCCGCGACGGCGCGGAAATCGCGATCGTCATCGGTGGCGGCAACTTCTTCCGCGGTGCCGAGCTCCAGCAGCGCGGCATGGACCGGGCCCGGTCCGACTACATGGGCATGCTCGGCACCGTCATGAACTGCCTCGCACTCCAGGACTTCCTGGAGAAGGAGGGCATCGACTCCCGCGTCCAGACGGCCATCACCATGGGCCAGGTCGCGGAGCCGTACATTCCGCTGCGTGCCGTACGGCACCTGGAGAAGGGGCGCGTCGTCATCTTCGGCGCCGGCATGGGTATGCCGTACTTCTCCACCGACACCACCGCGGCACAGCGCGCCCTGGAGATCGACGCCGAGGCGCTGCTGATGGGAAAGAACGGCGTGGACGGGGTCTACGACTCCGACCCCAAGACCAACCCCGGCGCGGTGAAGTTCGACGCGCTGGAGTACAGCGAGGTGCTCGCCCGCGATCTCAAGGTCGCCGACGCCACCGCCATCACGCTCTGCCGTGACAACCAGCTGCCGATCCTCGTCTTCGAGCTGACGACCGAGGGCAATATCGCCCGCGCCGTCAAGAGTGAGAAGATCGGCACGCTCGTGAGTGACCAGGGCACCCGGGCCTGACAGCCGGGGGACTCCGCCGGGGCGACCCGGTGGGATCCCGGGGGCCCACGGGACGGCCCCGAAAGATGGACAACGGCCTGCCGGTCGGACACCGTGCAGGTGAGGACGCGACGCAGGACCCGCCGGGCCCGAGCACGCCGGGCCCACTCAAGACACGCAGGAGCACGTGGTGATCGAAGAAACCCTCCTCGAGGCCGAGGAGAAGATGGAGAAGGCCGTCGTGGTCGCGAAAGAGGACTTCGCCGCGATCCGCACCGGCCGTGCGCACCCGGCGATGTTCAACAAGATCGTCGCCGACTACTACGGCGCGCTGACCCCGATCAACCAGCTGGCCTCGTTCTCGGTGCCCGAGCCCCGTATGGCCGTTGTGACGCCGTTCGACAAGACCGCGCTGCGCAACATCGAGCAGGCCATCCGCGACTCGGACCTCGGCGTCAACCCGAGCAACGACGGCAATATCATCCGGGTGACCTTCCCCGACCTCACCGAAGAGCGTCGTCGCGACTACATCAAGGTCGCGAAGACCAAGGCCGAGGACTCCAAGATCTCGATCCGGGCCGTCCGCCGCAAGGCCAAGGAGACGCTCGACAAGCTGGTCAAGGACAAGGAGTCCGGCGAGGACGAGGTGCGCCGCGCCGAGAAGGAGCTCGACGACACCACCGCGAAGTACGTCGCGCAGGTGGACGAGCTGCTGAAGCACAAGGAAGCCGAGCTGCTCGAAGTCTGATGAACGACTCTCCCTGGGGCGTCCCGCAGGGTGCTGGCCACCGGGCGGCGCCCGAGATGCGGGCCGCTCCGGCGGGTCCTGCATATGATGTGCATGACGCCCAGCAGACTCGGCCCATGCCCATCGTGCCGGACGTTCCCGACGCAGGTAGAGACGCCGACGACCGTGATGACAGGGACCAGGGGGCCGGACGCCTGAGCGGCGGCCCCCTGTTCCGTGACGAGAAGCCGCAGGAGCCCATGTCCACCGCGCCACCACCCCCGCAGAAGAAACGTGCGGGCCGTGATCTGGGAGCTGCCATAGGGGTCGGCGTCGGGCTCGGTGCCGTCGTCATCGCCTCGCTCTTCGTCGTCCAGGCCGTCTTCGTCGGTGTGATCGTGATCGCCGTTGTTGTGGGCCTGTGGGAGCTCACCTCCCGGCTGGAGGAACGCAAGGGCATCAAGGCCCCCCTCGTGCCCCTCGCGATCGGTGGCGCGGCCATGGTCGTGGCCGGTTACGCACGCGGTGCCGAGGGCGCCTGGATCGCCATGGCGCTGACCGCCCTGGCGGTGCTCGTCTGGCGGATGGCCGAGCCGCCGGAGGACTACCTCAGGGACGTCACGGCCGGCGTCTTCGCCGCGTTCTACGTACCGTTCCTGGCGACCTTCGTCGCCATGCTCCTGACCGCCGACGACGGACCTCAGCGGGTTCTGACCTTCCTGCTGCTGACCGTGGTCAGCGACACCGGCGCGTACGCCGTCGGGTGGCGGTTCGGCAAGCACAAGCTCGCACCGCGCATCAGCCCCGGCAAGACCCGCGAGGGCCTGTTCGGAGCCGTGGCCTTCGCGATGGTGGCCGGTGCGCTGTGCATGCAGTTCATGATCGACGACGGCTCGTGGTGGCAGGGGCTGCTGCTCGGCCTCGCGGTCGCCGCCAGCGCCACCCTGGGTGACCTGGGCGAGTCCATGATCAAGCGGGACCTGGGGATCAAGGACATGGGCACGCTGCTGCCCGGGCACGGCGGGATCATGGACCGGCTGGACTCGCTCCTGCCGACCGCTCCGGTGGTCTGGCTACTGCTGGTGATCTTCGTCGGATCCGGCTGAGATGCCGCCGGTCCAGGGGTACCGCTTCTGACCTGCGTTTTTACGAGTGAGGGTCCGTTGTCCACAGGGCGGCGGGCCCTCACTGTTCTGTCTGCGACACTGGATGAACCATGCCTAAGCCCGGAGAACTCACTTTCGTCGCGCCCCGCGGAGCCAAGAAGCCGCCGCGGCACCTCGCCGACCTCACGCCCGCCGAGCGCAAGGAAGCCGTCGCCGCGACCGGCGAGAAGCCCTTCCGCGCGCAGCAGCTCTCGCAGCACTACTTCGCGCGGTACGCGCACGACCCGTCGGAGTGGACCAACATCCCGGCCGGATCGCGGGACAAGCTCGCCGAGGCGTTGTTCCCCGACCTGATGTCCGTGGTGCGGCACATCAGCTGCGACGACGACACCACTCGCAAGACGCTGTGGAAGCTGCATGACGGGACGCTGGTCGAGTCCGTCCTGATGCGCTACCCCGAGCGCGTCACCATGTGCATCTCCTCACAGGCCGGCTGCGGCATGAACTGCCCGTTCTGCGCCACCGGGCAGGCCGGTCTCGACCGGAACCTCTCCACCGCGGAGATCGTCCACCAGATCGTCGACGGCATGCGCGCCCTGCGCGACGGCGAGGTCCCGGGTGGCCCGGCCCGGCTCTCCAACATCGTCTTCATGGGCATGGGCGAGCCGCTCGCCAACTACAACCGCGTGGTCGGCGCGATCCGCCGGCTGACCGACCCCGAGCCCGACGGCCTGGGGCTCTCGCAGCGTGGGATCACCGTCTCCACCGTCGGTCTCGTCCCCGCGATGCTCCGCTTCGCCGACGAGGGCTTCAAGTGCCGTCTCGCCGTCTCGCTGCACGCCCCGGACGACGAGTTGCGCGACACCCTCGTGCCGGTGAACACCCGGTGGAAGGTCCGCGAGGTACTGGATGCCGCGTGGGAGTACGCGGAGAAGTCCGGCCGCCGTATCTCCATCGAGTACGCGCTGATCCGCGACATCAACGACCAGGCCTGGCGGGGTGACCGGCTCGGCCGGCTCCTCAAGGGCAAGCGGGTCCACGTCAACCTGATCCCGCTGAACCCGACGCCCGGCTCGAAGTGGACCGCCTCGCGGCCCGAGGACGAGAAGGCGTTCGTCGAGGCGATCGCCGCCCACGGAGTTCCGGTGACCGTCCGGGACACCCGCGGCCAGGAGATCGACGGGGCCTGCGGACAGCTGGCGGCAGCCGAGCGCTGAGGCCGAAACCGGGCGTGTAGCCTGGGATCGAAATCAACTTCATATTCCGACAGGGGAGCGCCACAGCGCTGAGAGTGCGGCACCGAGGACAGGTTGGCCGCAGACCCTCTGAACCTCGCCCGGGTCATTCCGGGTAGGAAGTTCGGACATTACTCAAGCTGTTGCGCCCTGCCCGCTTCCGGTTTCGACCGGTGCGGGCAGGGCCGCGTCTCTTCCTGGTCATGCCCAGGAGGAATCACATGAGCACCACCAAGAAGATCGCGGTGACGGCTGTCGCCGCCGCGCTCGGCGCGACCGCGCTCGCAGGTTGCGGAAGCTCCCACGACCCGGCCGCCGGCAGCGGCGGGACCAAGGGCTCCGGCTCCAAGACCGTCACCCTCGTCAGCCACGACTCCTTCAATGCCTCCAAGGACGTGCTGAAGGAGTTCACCCGGCAGACCGGCTACACCGTCAAGGTGCTGAAGAGCGGGGACGCGGGCGCCGCCCTCAACCAGGAGATCCTGACCAAGGGCTCGCCCCGCGGCGATGTGTTCTTCGGAGTCGACAACACCCTGCTCTCGCGTGCCCTCGACAACGGTCTGTTCACGCCGTACGAGGCCAAGGGCATCGACCGCGTCGCGTCCGATGTCCAGCTGGACGCGGGCAAGCACCGGGTCACCCCGGTCGACACCGGCGACATCTGCGTCAACTACGACAAGAAGTACTTCGCGGACAAGAAGCTCGCGCCGCCGAAGACCTTCGACGACCTGGCGAAGCCCGCGTACAAGAACCTGCTCGTCACGGAGAACGCGGCGACCTCCTCGCCCGGTCTGGGCTTCCTCCTCGGCACCGTCGCCACCTATGGCGAGGACGGCTACCAGGACTACTGGAAGAAGCTGAAGGACAACGGCGTCAAGGTCGTCGACGGCTGGGAGCAGGCCTACAACGAGGAGTTCTCCGGTTCCGCCGGCGGGAAGAAGACGAAGGCCGACCGGCCGCTGGTCGTCAGTTACGCCTCCAGCCCGCCCGTCGAGGTGCTGTACGCGGACCCGCAGCCGAAGACCGCTCCGACCGGCGTCGCCACCGGGA
Source organism: Streptomyces sp. NPDC026062 (assembly GCF_055568375.1). Classification (NCBI taxonomy): domain Bacteria; kingdom Bacillati; phylum Actinomycetota; class Actinomycetes; order Kitasatosporales; family Streptomycetaceae; genus Streptomyces; species Streptomyces sp. NPDC026062. Next base: position 89,993 of record NZ_JBVHOQ010000009.1, on the reverse strand, counting down.
CGTGCTTCCGCCAGATCGAGTTCGCGGGCCTGCTCGACGGGGCGAAGAACGAGGCGGGCGGAAAGGCCCTGCTGGACTTCCTGATCAGCAAGAAGTTCCAGGAGGACATGCCGCTCAACATGTTCGTCAGCCCGGTCACGAAGGACGCGAAGGTGCCGGAGCTGTTCACCGAGTTCGGTGCCACCGCCGACAAGCCGGCGACCGTCGCCCCGGACACGATCGCCAAGAACCGTGAGCAGTGGGTCCAGTCATGGTCCTCGCTCGTAGTGAAGTAGCGAGGACTCCCGTACGCGGACCGGGCGCGCGCGGGAGGGCCGCGCGCGCCCGGTCGCTGCGGGGGAGCGCGGTGCGGCTCGGTCTGATGGCCGTCCCCGTGGCGTTCTTCGCGCTGTTCTTCGCCTACCCCGTCGTCGCGATCGTCGGACGCGGGCTCAAGGCCGACGGGGTATGGCAGTTCGGACGGTTCGGCGAGGTACTGAGCCGGCCGGACATCCAGGACGTCCTCCGGTTCACCTTCTGGCAGGCGCTCGCCTCAACCGCTCTGACCCTGCTGATCGCGCTGCCGGGTGCCTATGTGTTCGCCCGGTTCGACTTCCCGGGCAAACAGCTGCTGCGGGCGGTCGTCACCGTGCCGTTCGTTCTGCCGACCGTCGTCGTGGGTACCGCGTTCCTCGCGTTGCTGGGGCGCGGCGGGCTGCTCGACGAGCTGTGGGGTGTAAGGCTCGACACCACGGTGTGGGCGATTCTGCTGGCACATGTCTTCTTCAACTACGCCGTCGTCGTGCGTACTGTCGGCGGGCTCTGGTCGCAGCTCGACCCCCGGCAGGAGGAGGCCGCACGGGTCCTGGGCGCCGGGCGGTTCGCCGCCTGGCGGCGTGTCACCCTTCCGGCGCTCGCCCCCGCCGTGGCCGCCGCCGCGCTGATGGTCTTCCTCTTCACCTTCACCTCCTTCGGTGTCGTCCAGATCCTCGGCGGCCCCGGATTCTCCACGCTGGAGGTGGAGATCTACCGGCAGACCGCACAGCTGCTGGCCCTGCCCACGGCCGCGGTCCTGACCCTGGTGCAGTTCGCCGCGGTCGGCGGTGTCCTCGCCGTGCACGCCTGGACCGTGCGGCGCAGGGAGACCGCGCTGAAACTCGTCGACCCGGCGCGGACGGCCCGCAGGCCACGCGGCGCGGCGCAGTGGACGCTGCTCGGCGGGGTGCTGCTGACCGTACTGGTCCTGATCCTGCTGCCCCTGGCCGTCCTGGTGGAGCGGTCGCTCGATGTGTCCGGCGGGCATGGATTCGCGTTCTACCGCGCGCTCGGCTCGGCGGAGGCGAACAGCGGTACGTTCCTGGCCGCGCCCCTCGAAGCGATCGGGAACTCGCTGCGCTACGCCCTGGTCGCGACCCTCATCGCCCTGGCAGTCGGGGGACTGGCCGCGGCGGCCCTGACCAGGAAGGCGGGCCGGCTCGTCCGGGGGTTCGACGCGCTGCTGATGCTGCCGCTCGGTGTCTCCGCCGTCACCGTCGGCTTCGGGTTCCTGATCACTCTCGACAAGCCGCCGCTGGATCTGCGGACCTCCTGGATCCTGGTACCGCTCGCCCAGGCGCTGGTGGGGGTGCCCTTCGTCGTACGCACCATGCTGCCGGTCCTCAGAGCGGTGGACGGGCGGCTGCGTGAGGCGGCCGCGGTGCTCGGCGCATCGCCGTGGCGGGCCTGGCGGGAGGTGGACCTGCCGCTCGTGCGCCGTGCACTGCTGGTAGCCGCCGGTTTCGCCTTCGCCGTTTCCCTCGGTGAGTTCGGTGCCACGGTCTTCATCGCGCGGCCCGACAACCCGACCCTCCCGGTTGCCGTCGCCCGGCTCCTTGGCCGGTCCGGAGAGCTCAACTACGGCCAGGCGATGGCCCTCAGCACCATCCTGATGCTCGTGTGCGCGGTGTCCCTGCTGCTGCTCGAACGCATCCGCACCGACCGATCCGGGGAGTTCTAGAGATGCTGACACTTGAATCGGCCACCGTGCGCTTCGGTGACCGCGCAGCGCTCGACGCCGTGGACCTGGAGGTCGCGGAACACGAGATCGTCTGCGTCCTCGGACCGAGCGGCAGCGGGAAGTCGACCCTGCTGCGTGTCGTCGCCGGTCTCCAGCAGGCCGATGACGGACGGGTACTGCTCGACGGCGCGGACCAGGACGGCGTGCCCGTGCACCGGCGCGGCCTCGGCCTGATGTTCCAGGACCACCAGCTGTTCCCGCACCGCGACGTCGGTGCCAACGTCGCCTTCGGCCTGCGGATGCACGGTGTGAAGCGGGCGGAGCAGGACCGCAGGGTCGCCGAACTCCTCGACCTGGTGGGCCTGGCCGGAGCCGAGCGCCGGGCCGTCGCAGCGCTCTCGGGCGGCGAGCAACAGCGCGTCGCCCTCGCCAGGGCCCTCGCCCCCCGCCCCAAACTGCTGATGCTGGACGAACCGCTCGGCCAGCTGGACCGCGGTCTGCGCGAACGGCTCGTCGTCGAACTGCGCACGCTCTTCGGCAGGCTGGGTACGACGGTGCTCGCCGTCACCCACGACCAGGGAGAGGCCTTCGCGCTCGCCGACCGGGTGGTCGTGATGCGCGACGGACGCATCGCCCAGGTGGGCACCCCGCTGGAGGTCTGGCAGCGTCCCGCCTCCGCCTTCGTCGCCCGGTTCCTCGGCTTCGACAACGTGGTGGACGCGATGGTCGCCGGCGAGGCCGCGGTCACGGACTGGGGCCGGGTGCCGGTGCCGGCGGGATCGCCGCAGGGAGCGTGCGACCTGCTGGTGCGGCCTGCCGGGGTCCTGATCGGCGGCGAGCGGGACGGTCTGCCCTGCACCGTGGGCGCGCGCACCTTCCGCGGCAACCATGTGGCTGTGAAGCTGCACCCCGACCGCGGGCCGGTCCTGGACGCGGAGTGCCCGCTGAGCGGTGCCCCGGACGAGGGCGCGCGGGTCGGCGTCACCTTCGCCGCCGCGGAGAGCGTCGTGCTGCCCGCCGGCCGCTGACTCCGCACGGGGCACCGGCTGCCCGGGCCGGGGCCGCGGGGGCGGATCCCGGGCACATTCTGCGTCGGGCGTCACCCCGCGCCCGCCTTCGTACAGCGCCGCGCCGCGGTCCGTCAGATCGACGGACTGGACGCGGTGGCCCGTCACATGCGCCGACGGCTGCCGCCGCGCCGAATGCGGGGAGCGATTCGATCTCGGCGCCGCGTGCGGGAGCGCCGGCTGCCGGTCTCTCCACGCCCCTCGTGCCACCGACCTGAGCCCCCGCGCGCGGAGCCGCCGTAGGCGGACCCGGCCGGGAACGATGCCCAGGCCGGGTCCTGGTCAGGCAGTCAGCGGCAGTGCGGCCAGCTCGGCGATTGCCCAGGTCAGTGGGGCGAAGACGAGGAGCAGGGCGGCCGCCCGCAGCGCTGTCGCCGCGCGCAGCGCCGACGCGGGTGCGCCGAGCCGCAGCAGCGTCCGAGCCGTCTCCGCACGGGCCTGCTTCGCCTCCAGCGCCGACGTCAGGAGCGTCGCGGTGGTGCAGCCGATGACCAGCAGGGCGCCGAGCGCGGTGAGCGGGCCGAACGGCCGCGGTCCCGTCCCGTACAGCGCGAACGCGGCGACGATCGCGGAGAGGACGGCGCAGACGACCCCCAGCGGCCGGCCGATCCGGCGCGCCTCGTTCATCAGGACCCGGCCCGCCAGCAGGCGTACGGCTCCGGGGCGTACCGCCTGGAGCAGTCGCCCGCACAGGTAGGTCAGTCCAGGGCCTGCCGTGGCCAGGCCGATCGCTGTGAGGGTCCACCCGACGAGCACCCAGGCCGGCGTGGAGTCGAGCTTTCCCGGGAGGGGGAAGGCGCTGCCCGTCGAACCACGGTTCGCGTACGCTTCCACGGCGAGTCCTGCGGCGGTCAGGGCCACGCCCCACGGCAGCCCGGCGGGTGGTGCGGCGGGTGCCGGGGTCTGCTTCCCGGGCAGCAGGTCCTCGGTGTCCTCCACAGCCGTGGCCCGCACCGGGCTGGTCCGAAGGGCCAGGGCGCTCGCCGTCGCGGCGGCGACGGGCAAGAGGGCCAGCAGGACGAGGACGGCGGCCGGCGGCAGCGGCGCCTCGGCGTTGAGGAGCCCGGCAGCGGCACCGTCGAAGGGCAGTCCGGACAGGTCACCGCGCAGGTGGAGGAAGAAGAGCAGCGCCACCATCGAGCCGAGGGCGCACGAGACGGCGGTGGAGACCGCGGCGAGCACGCTGAGCCGTACCGGGCCGAGGCCGACGGCCGACAGTCCGGCGCGTGGCCGGGTGCTCGGGTCCGTACGGGCCACCGCGACCGCGAACTGCACCGTGGCGGCCAGCGGTACGAAGCACCACAGCAGACGCAGCACGGAGCCGGCGGATTGGGCCGGGTGTCCCGAGGCGTAACCGAGCGTGCACAGCAGGAGGAAGCCGACCCCGGCGGAGGCGGCCGCGACGAGCAGCCGCCGCATCAGGACCAGTGGATGGGAACCGCGGGCTAGACGGAGAGCGAGCACGCCGCGCGGCCCTCCGCATCGGTCACGGCGGGCAGGGCGACCGTGGCGACCCGGCGCCCGTCCAGCAGCGGCACCACGCGGTCGGCGAGTGCAGCGGTCTCCAGGTCGTGCGTGGCGAGCACCACCGTGATGCCGTGGGACCGGGCCGCGCTCGTGAGGGTGCGCAGGACATGAGCGCGGTCGGTGCGGTGCAGCGTGGCGGTCGGCTCGTCGGCGAAGATCACCGAGGGCCCGGCGGCCAGGGCGCGGGCCACCGAGATCCGCTGCCGCTGGGCCTGCTGGAGGGTGTGCGGCCGTTTCCGCGCGCACATGCCGATGTCGAGGCGCTCCAGCCACTCCATGGCGGCCTTCCTGGCCTCGCGGTGCGGGGTGCCGCGCAGCAGCAGTGGCAGGGCGGTGTTCTCCCAGGTGTTCAGTTCCGGGACGAGCTGGGGTTCGGGGGCGATCCACCCGAACCTGTCGCGGCGCAGCCGCTCACGCAGGCGCGGGCCCATGGTGTGGACGGGGACGCTGTTGAACCACACCTCGCCCTGCTGGGGTACCAGCTGGCCGGAGAGGCAGTGCAGCAGAGTCGTCTTGCCGCTGCCGCGCGGGCCGGTCACGGCGAGGATCTCGCCGTCGCGGATTCCCAGGGAGACCCCGCCGAGCGCGGGTGAGCCGTTGTGGGAGTGCTGCAGGGAACGTGCCCAGATCACGTCGTTGTCCGGCGGGGCCACCATGGCGTACACCTCGGTTCAGATCAGATATCCCGTTCCCCCGTACGAGGGAACGAAGGCGGGGCCGATCGGTCACTCGGCACCGTAGGGATTCGGATCGCGGTGTGCGCACAGCACGCGGCCCGGGTGCGCTTCTTCCCACTCGAATGGGCGCATCCGGGCCGCGTGGACCGTATGAAATGACCGCCGGGAGCCCGTCGCGGGACGGCAGGGCCGGGGCGAACCGGTACCGGCAGAGGGGGCCGTCCGGGCTAATGCTCAGAGCTTCGTCCAGGCTTCCGTCAGGACGGACCGCAGGATGCCCTCGATCTCGTCGAACGTGGACTGCTCGGAGATCAGCGGCGGTGCGAGCTGCACGACCGGGTCGCCCCGGTCGTCGGCCCGGCAGTAAAGGCCGTTGTCGTACAGTGCCTTGGAGAGGAAGCCGTACAGGACCCGCTCGGTCTCCTCGTCGGTGAACGTCTCCTTGGTCGTCTTGTCCTTCACCAGCTCGATGCCGTAGAAGAAGCCGTTGCCGCGGACGTCGCCCACGATCGGCAGGTCGAGCAGCTTCTGGAGCGTGGTGAAGAAGGCGTTCTCGTTGTCGAGGACGTGCTGGTTGAGGCCCTCGCGCTCGAAGATGTCGAGGTTGGCGAGGCCGACAGCGGCGGAGACCGGGTGGCCGCCGAAGGTGTAGCCGTGCAGGAAGGTGTTGTCACCCTCGTAGAACGGCTCGGCGAGCCGGTCCGAGACGATGCAGGCACCGATGGGCGAGTAGCCCGAGGTCATGCCCTTGGCGCAGGTGATCATGTCCGGCACGTAGCCGAACTTGTCGCAGGCGAACATCGTGCCGAGACGGCCGAACGCGCAGATGACCTCGTCGGAGACGAGCAGCACGTCGTACTTGTCGCAGATCTCGCGGACGCGCTGGAAGTAGCCGGGCGGCGGAGGGAAGCAGCCGCCGGCGTTCTGCACGGGCTCCAGGAAGACGGCCGCGACGGTGTCCGGGCCCTCGAAGAGGATCTCCTGCTCGATCTGGTCGGCGGCCCAGCGGCCGAAGGCCTCCGGGTTGTCGCCGTGGATCGGGGCGCGGTAGATGTTCGTGTTCGGCACCTTGTGCGCACCGGGGACCAGTGGCTCGAACGGGGCCTTGAGGGCCGGCAGACCGGTGATGGACAGGGCGCCCTGCGGGGTGCCGTGGTAGGCGACCGCACGCGAGATGACCTTGTACTTGGTCGGCTTGCCCTTGAGCTTGAAGTACTGCTTGGCCAGCTTCCAGGCGGTCTCGACGGCCTCGCCGCCACCGGTGGTGAAGAACACCTTGTTGAGGTCGCCCGGGGCGTAGCCGGCGAGGCGCTCGGCCAGCTCGACGGCCTTCGGGTGGGCGTAGGACCACACCGGGAAGAAGGACAGTTCCTGGGCCTGCTTGTAGGCGGCCTCGGCGAGCTCGTGGCGGCCGTGGCCGGCGTTGACCACGAACAGGCCTGACAGGCCGTCGAGGTAGCGCTTGCCCTGGGCGTCGTAGATGTAGGTGCCCTCGCCACGCACGATGGTGGGAACGGGCGCGTTCTCGTAGTCCGACATGCGGGTGAAGTGCATCCACAGGTGGTCGTACGCGGTCCGGCTGAGGTCCTTGCTCACGGCTATCGGGTTCCCCACATATAGGTCTGCTTCTTGAGCTTGAGGTAGACGAAGCTCTCGGTGGAGCGCACGCCGGGTATGGCCCGGATGCGTTTGCTGATCGTCTCCAGCAGGTGGTCGTCGTCCTCGCAGACGATCTCCACCATCAGGTCGAAGGAACCGGCGGTCATCACCACGTACTCGCATTCGGTCATGGCCGACAGCGCCTCCGCGACGGGGTCGAGTTCGCCCTCGACATTGATCCCGACCATGGCCTGCCGCCGGAACCCCACGGTGAGCGGGTCGGTGACGGCGACGATCTGCATCACGCCCTGGTCGAGCAGCTTCTGGACGCGCTGCCGGACAGCCGCCTCGGAGAGGCCTACGGCCTTGCCGATCGCGGCGTACGGGCGGCGCCCGTCCTCCTGGAGCTGCTCGATGATCGCGAGGGACACGGCATCGACCGCTGGGGACGATCCGTTCCCGGTCCTGGAGTCTGCGCTGCGACTGGCCACGTGGCCACTCTGCACCGGGACTCGTCTGTCTCGCAACCCCGGATCGATGAAATTCGTTGTCGAAGGGCTCAGATATCACTGAATCCGAAGTTGGCAGCGGTTGGGCATGTCGAAACCGTTACCCATGCGACTAGGCTGGAAGTCTCACCCATTGGACGTGTCGACAGGAGGGGTGGTTGTGACCACCGAGGTGCGCCGTCTGCGCAACTACATCAACGGAGAATTCCGGGACGCCGCCGACGGGCGGACCATCGATGTGGTCAACCCGGTGACGGAGGAGGTCTACGCGACCTCCCCGCTGTCCGGCGGGGCCGACGTCGATGCCGCCATGGAAGCTGCCGCGGCGGCCTTCCCCGCGTGGCGCGATGCCACGCCCGCCGAGCGTCAGCGTGCCCTGCTGAAGATCGCGGATGCCTTCGAGGAGCGTGCCGAGGACCTCATCGCTGCCGAGTCCGAGAACACCGGCAAGCCGCTCGGGCTGACCCGGACCGAAGAGATTCCGCCGATGGTGGACCAGATCCGCTTCTTCGCGGGCGCCGCCCGGCTCCTGGAGGGCCGCTCGGCCGGCGAGTACATGGAGGGGCTGACCTCCATCGTCCGCCGCGAGCCGGTCGGTGTCTGCGCGCAGGTCGCGCCCTGGAACTACCCGATGATGATGGCCGTGTGGAAGTTCGCCCCGGCGCTCGCCGCGGGCAACACCGTCGTCATCAAGCCGTCCGACACCACCCCGGCGTCCACCGTGCTGATCGCCGAGATCATCGGGCAGATCCTGCCGAAGGGCGTCTTCAACGTCATCTGCGGCGACCGTGACACCGGCCGCGCGATGGTGGAGCACCGGACCCCGGCGATGGCCTCCATCACCGGTTCGGTACGGGCCGGGATGCAGGTCGCCGAGTCCGCGGCCAAGGACGTCAAGCGAGTCCATCTGGAGCTCGGCGGGAAGGCCCCCGTCGTCGTCTTCGAGGACACCGACATCGCCAAGGCCGTCGAGGACATCTCCGTCGCGGGCTACTTCAACGCCGGACAGGACTGCACCGCCGCGACCCGGGTGCTCGTCCACGAGTCGATCCACGACGAGTTCGTGGCCGCGCTGGCCAAGGCCGCCACCGACACGAAGACCGGGCAGCCGGACGACGAGGACGTGCTCTACGGCCCGCTCAACAACGCCAACCAGCTGGCCCAGGTCAGCGGCTTCATCGAGCGGCTTCCCGCCCACGCCAAGGTCGAGGCGGGCGGCCACCGGGTCGGCGACAAGGGGTACTTCTACGCCCCGACCGTCGTGTCCGGGCTCAAGCAGGACGACGAGATCATCCAGAACGAGGTCTTCGGCCCGGTCATCACCGTCCAGTCCTTCACGGACGAGGCCCAGGCCCTGGAGTGGGCGAACGGCGTCGAGTACGCGCTGGCCTCCTCGGTGTGGACCAAGGACCACGCCCGGGCCATGCGGATGTCCAAGAACCTCGACTTCGGCTGCGTGTGGATCAACACCCACATCCCGCTCGTCGCCGAGATGCCGCACGGCGGATTCAAGAAGTCCGGCTACGGCAAGGACCTCTCCGCCTACGGCTTCGAGGACTACACCCGCATCAAGCACGTCATGACCTCGCTCGACGGCTGACCGCCGCGGTCCGGGTACGGGTACGGACGGGTAGCGACAGGGCCCCCGGGCGCACTGTGCGAGTGCCCGGGGGCCGTACCCGTACCGCGGGCATCCGTACGGCAGCTCTGCGGTGCGGCAGGCATCCGTACCGCTGGGCAAGGCCGCCCTCGACAGGGTGTGCGCGGGGAGCCGCCGCCGCTGGACGGTTGGTCCATTGTCTGCCGCACCGGCGGACAGGCATTCTGCGCAGGTGCGAGCGATCCCGAACCACCCCATGTCCCGCCGGTCCCTGCTCCGCGTCTTCGGGGCGGGAGCGGCCGGCGTCACGCTGGCCGGCTGCGGAGTCCCCGCCGCCTACGTGGAGCCGGGTGACCGTGCCGGACGCGACTACTCCGCAGGCGACCACACCCTTCACTTCGCCAACTGGCCCCTCTACATCGACACCGACGACGAGAACGAGTCGAAGCGGCCCACCCTCGACGCGTTCAGCAAGCGGACCGGCATCTCCGTCACTTACACCGAGGAGATCAACGACAACGACGAGTTCTTCGGCAAGATCAGCCCGGCGCTGATGAACCACCAGCGGACCGGCCGGGACCTGATCGTCATCAGCGACTGGATGGCCGCGCGTTTCGTCCGGCTCGGCTGGGTCCAGGAGATGGACCGGGCGAAGCAGCCCAATGTGACGAAGTACCTCGACCCGCAACTGCGCTCGCCCGCCTTCGACAAGGGCCGTACGCACAGCGTGCCCTGGCAGTCCGGGATCACCGGCATCGCGTACAACCGCAAGAAGCTGGGCCGGGAGATCAGGCACATGAGTGACCTGTGGGCGGACGACCTGCGCGGCAAGGTCACCCTGCTGTCCGGTCTCGACGAGTCCTTCGCGCTGCTGATGCAGGGCAACGGCGTCGACATCACCCGCTGGAAGCGCGACGACTTCTACGCCATCTGCGACCAGGTGGAGAAGCTGGTGAAGAGCAAGCACATCCGCCGCTTCACCGGCAACGACTACATCAAGGATCTCTCCACCGGCGACGTTCTCGCCTGCCAGGCCTACTCCGGTGACGTCATCCAGCTCCAGGCGGACAATCCCGAGATCGAATTCGTGGTGCCGGAGGAAGGGGCCGAACTCTGGGCGGAGTCCCTCATGATCCCCAACCTCGCCCGCCACAAGCGCAATGCGGAGAAGCTCGTCGACTACTACTACGAGCCCGAGGTCGCCGCCGAACTCGCCACCTGGGTCAACTACGTCTGCCCAGTGCCGGCCGCCCGCGAGGTGCTCGCCTCCTCCAAGGACGAGGAGACCGCCGCGCTGGCCGAGGATCCACTGATCTTCCCCGACGACGCCATGCGCAAGCGGCTCGCCATCGCCCGCGACATCACGTCCGAGGAACGCACGGAATTCGCCAAGAAGTGGAACTCGATCGTCGGTTTGTGAAGTCGTGCCGGGGTGGTGTGAGGGAGAGGTGAACCCAGGCATACGCTGCCTGGCATGAGCGAGCGACGCGTCTTGCGGAGGCGTATACGCGTGTGGTTGGCCGTCTTCATCGTCTGTCTGGTTCTGAGCGGGCTGACCGCCTTTCCGCTCGTCCATGAACTGCGGTGGGCCGAGGACCTGCTGACCTCCTCCGCCTCGCCCGTCCCCGAGCACTTTCCGGCCCTGATGGAGTGGATCACCCGCGTCCGGACCGGGCTCGACACGGCCGACGCCGAGTACCCCTTCGTGCTCTACGGCACCGACTGGCTGGCCTTCGCCCATCTTGTGATCGCGGTCGCCTTCTACGGTCCCTACCGCGATCCGGTCCGCAACATCTGGGTCGTCGAGTTCGGCATGATCGCCTGCGCCGGAATCATCCCGCTCGCGCTGATCTGCGGACCCATCCGCGACATTCCCTTCTGGTGGTCGGTCATCGACATGTCATTCGGCTTCTTCGGGGTGATCCCGCTGCTGGTCGTGCACCGCAAGATCAAACAGTTGGAGGTCATGAGCGGACACCGGTGCCCGCCCAGGAGAGCGTTCCGGCGGTCTGAGTCACGGAGCGGACGGGGCGCCGAAGGCGGCCACCACTATGTCCATCGCCGTCGCATTCATGTCCTTGCCCTTCGCATCGTTCGAGTTGACGCTGTAGACCAGGGTCCGCGAGAGGTCACGGGTTGCTCCGATGGCCGTGTTGTAGCCCCAGCGGCCGCCCGTCTTGCCCCAGATCTCGCGCCCGCCGAGCTTCATGACGGAGAGGCCCGCGCCGAACACGGCGGGCTTGCCCGTGCCGAACTCGCGCACCGACGGATCCGGCAGCGTGAACATCTCCTCCAGCAGTGGTCCGCGCACCACCCGCCCGCCGAACAGAGCCCGGGTGAACCGCTCCAGATCGGCGGTGGTCGAGATCAGGTCCCCCGCGGCCCAGGCGTCGCTCACCCCCCACACCGTGACATCGCGCAGTTCGCCTTCGGTGCCGAAGATCTGGTAGCCGTGGTTGTGCGGCCCCCGGATCGTCGGGTCGGTGCCGGGGAAGCAGGTGTCCTTCAGACCCAGGGGCCTCAGGACACGGCGGGAGACCTCGGAGGCGTACGAGCCGCCCGTGACGCGCTCGATCAGCAGGCCCGCCACGGTGTAGCCGATGTTGGCGTAGTGCTGCTGGGTGCCGGGCGCGAAGTCCGGCTTCCGCGCGGTTGCTTCGCGTACGACGTCCTCCGGGTCGGTCACGTCGAAGCGGTGTGCGTACCAGTCCTCCAGCGTGTCGCCGTCGTCCGAGCCGACGGACGGGATCCCGCTCGTGTGATTCAGCAGCTGGCGCACCGTAACTTTCGAGTAGGCCGCCGGAATCAGGTCCGGCAGATAACGCCGGACGGGACGGTCGAGGCCGATCCTGCCCTCGCCCGCCAGTTGCAGCACGACGGCCGCCGTGAACACCTTGGTGACCGAGCCGGCCCGGAACCGGCCGGCCGGGTCTGCAGGCCGCCCGGACGCCAGGTCATGAACGCCGGAGCTGCCCCGCCAGACGCCGGCGGTGCCCGAGACGCGCACCAGCGCGGCCGTGGCGTCGGCCGCCGGGAGCCCCTGGATCGCGGCCCGCAGCGCCTCGCCGTCCGGCGCCTCGGCTGCCGGTGACCACAGCGCGCTCCGGCCCCCCACCGGGGAAGAGGCCGCCAGGGCCGGTGAGGCGGGGGCCGCGGCGAGGCCGAGGAGCAGCGCGGCCGGCAGTGCTGCCGCGATGACGGTGCGGGACGTACGGGTGTTCATGTCCGGTGCCTCCTGGGCGTGGAATCCGGTGGATCCGTCAACTGCTGACGGATTCCATCCTGTTGATCCACACCTCCGGGCGGATCACCCGGCCGGGGGTTTCTCCGGGGGAGGCCTCCTCCCCTGCGCGGGGGAGGAGAGGACCGGACCTCCCTCCGCGGAGGGAGAGACGACACCGCACTCGTACGCGCAGATCACCGCCTGGATCCGGTCGCGCAGCCCGAGTTTGGAGAGCACGTTGCCGACATGCGTCTTCACCGTGTGCTCGCTGACGAACAGCGCCGCCGCTATCTCCGCGTTGGACAGCCCGCGCGCCAGCTGGAGCAGCGTCTCGCGCTCCCGTGCGGTCAGCACGTCCAGGCGGGCGGAGGGCTCCGCGGCCACGGCGGCGGGCGGACGCGAGGTGTACTCGGCGATCAGCCGACGGGCCACCGAGGGCGCCAGCAGTGAGTCCCCGGCCGCCACCACTCGTACCGCGTGCACCAGGTCGTCGCGGCGGACGTCCTTGAGCAGAAAGCCGCTGGCACCCGCGTGCAGCGCCTCGTAGACGTACTCGTCGGAGTCGAAGGTGGTCAGCATGACCGTCCGGCAGGCGCTCCTCGCGGTGATGGCGCGGCAGGCCTCGATCCCGTCCGTTCCGGGCATCCGGATGTCGAGCAGCGCCACTTCGGGCGCCAGCCGCTGTACCGCCTCGACCGCCGCGGCGCCGTCACCCGCCTCGGCCACCACCTCGATGTCCGGCTGTGCGTCCAGGATCATCGCGAAGCCGCTGCGCACCAGCTCCTGGTCGTCGGCCACCACTACACGGATCGTCAACTGCCCACCCCTGCCTGTTCCTCTGTCTGTCCCTCTGTCCTCGTTCGCGGAATCGTCACCAGGACCCGGAACCCCCGGCCGCCGGGCCCCGGGCCGGTGCGGGCCGTTCCACCGTGGGCGGCTGCCCGTTCCCGAATGCCGACCAGCCCCAGACCTGTGCCGGTGCCCGGACCGCGCCCGTCATCGGTGATGGTGAGGGTCAACGCCTCAGGACCGTGCTCGAGTTGCACGCGGACCGTGCCTGCGGCCGCGTGCCTGACCACGTTCGTCAGGGCCTCCTGCACGATCCGGTAGACGGTGGCCTCGACCGCCAGGCCGGGCGGGCGGGGGCGCCCCGTGACCTCGTACGAGACCGCCGGGCCACTCGCGCCCACCCGGGCGACCAGCGCGGGCACCCCGGCCAGCGCGGGCTGCGGTTCGCGCGGTGCGTCCGGCGATTCGCCGTCCTCGCGCAGCACGCCGAGCATGCGGCGCAGCTGGCCCATGGCGTCCCGCCCCGCCTCCGAGATCGCGTCGAACGCCGCCTCGGCCCGCTCCGGTGCCGTACGGACCGCCACCGGACCGGCCTCCGCCTGCACGATCATCAGGCTGACCGCATGGGACAGGATGTCGTGCATCTCCCGGGCGATCCGGGCCCGCTCGCGGGCCGCCGCCTGTTCCGCCTCGATGCGGTGCGTCAGCTCCAGTTGACGTGCCCGGTCCTCCACCGCCCGCAGATAGGCCTGGCGCGTCACCGCGAGCCGGCCGAAGGCGTAGGCCGCGGCGAACACGAACAGGGAGAACAGCAGCTCCCTGAGCGCGTCGCTGTCGAGTCCGACGGAGACCACCACCGCCACCGCCGTGAGCGCCGCGATCCCGGTCCGCTTCGACGTCGAGGAAAGCTCGGCCACCGTGTAGAAGGCCACCAGGCCGGTGTACGGGAGCGGCTGGCCCGGACCGTCCACGGCGAACTTGTACAGACCACCGGCCATGAGCACGGCGAGAAGGACCGCGACCGGCGCCCGGCGGCGGGCTGCCAGAGGGAGCACCGTCAGGGTGGTCAGCCCGTACGCCGTCCATGTCGCGTCCGGCAGATCCGGGGCACGTGGGACGACGAACGGCATGGTCACGGCGGCCTGGACCAGCAGCGTGATGAGCAGGTCGACGGCGCGGGGGCCGGGCCGCAGCACTCGCGACACGACGTCCTGTATGTGCACGGGGCCGCGCTGTCAGCGCTTGCGTGCCACGGCACCGAACTGGGCGACCGCGGCCCCGGCCCGGCCGGGTGCGGCGCGCCAGTGCGCGCACGAGACGATGCCTGGCTCCACGAGGTCGAGTCCGGCCAGGAACGAGGCGAACTCGAAACGGCCACGGGCGGTGATCGGGGGCGTGGCGTGCTCGTTCCAGAACCGCATCGCCGCCTCGTTGCCCTCACCGCCCAGTTCCAGCGTGGGGTGGGTGAGGACCAGATGGCTTCCGGAGGGCACCGAGTCCATCAGGCTGCGGACGATGCGCAGCGCTTCGCCCGTGTCGGGGACGAAGTTCAGGATGCCCAGCAGCATGACCGCGACCGGGCGCTCCAGATCGAGGGTGGGCTGCGCGGCCCGCAGGATGGCTTCCGGATTCCGGGCGTCCGCTTCGATGTACTCGGTCGCCCCCTCCGGGGAACTGGTCAGCAGCGAGCGGGCGTGCGCCAGGACGATGGGGTCGTTGTCGACGTAGACGACGCGGGCGTCGGGTGCGGTGTGCTGGGCCACCTCATGGGTGTTGTCCGCGGTCGGCAGGCCGGTGCCGATGTCCAGGAACTGGCCGATGCCCGCGTCACCGGCCAGATACCGCACCGCCCGTCCCAGGAACGCCCGGTCGGCCCGCGCCACTTCGCCGATGCCCGGATACATGCCGGTGACCTGATCGCCGACCGCCCGGTCCACCGGGAAGTGGTCCTTGCCGCCGAGCCAGTAGTTCCAGACCCGGGCGTTGTGGACGACGTCGGAACGGACGCGGGCGGGCGGGGAATCGCTGCGGGGGGCGGTCACGTCTGGCTCCTTGGCGCCGGCCTGGCATCGGGGCGATGAGGTCCTCTCCATGATGCCGGACCGGTCAAGATCTCCCGGTGGTGCCGAAGTCGGCCTTCACCGTGTGCAGGACATCGATCCGGTTGGTGGTGATGGAGTCCACACCATGCCGGATCAGCCGGCGCATCGTGCGGCCGGTGTCGGCCGTCCACGCCGAGACCAGCAGTCCGTCCCGGTGGTTGCGGTCCGTCAGTTCCCTGCTCACCAGCCCGAACCGGTAGTTCAGCCAGCGGGGCCGTACGGCGTCCAGCAGCGCCGCCCGGGGCGGCGCGAGCGTCGTCCAGGTCATCGCGATCTCGGCGGACGGGTCGGCGGCCCGCACCCGCAGCATCGCTTCGGGCCCGGCGCAGTAGTAGGCGCGCTCCCCGGCCCCGCACTCCCGGACGACGCCGACGGTCTTCCGTACGGACGCGTCGGTGGAACCGGGGAGATCGACCATGACGCGGTGCGCCCCGGCGGCGAGCAGCGCCTCGCGCAGGGTCGGTACAGCGCCCCCGGTCAGCTCGGTCACCTCCTGGTGGGTGAGCCGGTCCAGCCGCAGGTTGTGCCCCCAGAGCCGCTTCAGCGTGGCGTCGTGCAGCAGGACCGGCACGCCGTCGCGGGTGAGCCTGACATCGATCTCGACCGCGTCCGCGCCCCGTTCGAGAGCGGAGCGGATCGAGGCGAGGGTGTTCTCCCGAACACGGTACGGATCGCCGCGGTGCGCGACGGCGGTGACAGGGGTGACAGTGGCCATGGGGTCATTGTCACCACCGAACGGTCACCGGCCGGTCTGCTCCAGCCACTTCGCCGTGTACGTGTCGATCTCGGCGGACAGCGCGCGCTTGCCGGACGCGTCGAGGAAGGACGCCTCGACGGCGTTCTTCGCGAGCGCGGCAAGGCCCCGCTCGTCGAGGCCGAGGAGGCGGGCCGCCACTCCGTACTCGCTGTTGAGGTCCGTACCGAACATGGGCGGGTCGTCGCTGTTGATGGTGACCAGGACACCGGCCTCCACCATCTCCCTGACCGGGTGCTGCTCGATGTCCGCGACCGCGCGGGTCGCGATGTTGGAGGTGGGGCAGACCTCCAGCGCGATGCGGTGCTCGGCGAGGTGGGCCAGCAGCCTGGGATCGCGCACCGAGCTGGTGCCGTGGCCGATGCGCTCGGCCCGCAGCGAGGTCAGCGCGTCCCAGACCGTCTGCGGTCCCGTGGTCTCACCGGCGTGCGGTACGGAGTGCAGGCCCTCCGCGATCGCCCGGTCGAAGTAGGGCTTGAACTGCGGCCGCTCGACTCCGATCTCGGGGCCGCCGAGACCGAAGGAGACGAGCCCCTCGGGCCGCAGGTCCACGGCGAGCCGGGTGGTCTCCTCGGCGGCCTCCAGCCCTGCCTCGCCCGGAATGTCGAAGCACCAGCGCAGGACGACCCCGAGCTCGGACTCGGCGGCCTTGCGGGCGTCCTCGATGGCTTCCATGAACGCCTGCTCGGGGATGCCCCGGCGGGTGGAGGAGAAGGGGGTGACGGTCAGTTCCGCGTACCGGATGTTCTGCCGCGCCATGTCGCGGGCGACCTCGAACGTCAGCAGCCGGACGTCCTCCGGGGTACGGATCAGGTCCACGACCGAGAGGTACACGTCGATGAAGTGGCCGAAGTCGGTGAAGGAGAAGTAGTCGGCCAGCGCCTCGGGGGCGGTGGGGACCTTGGAGTCGGGGTGGTGCGCGGCCAGTTCGGCGACGATACGGGGCGAGGCCGAGCCGACATGGTGGACATGGAGTTCGGCCTTGGGCAGCCCCGCGATGAAGGGGTGCAGATCGGTCATCGGATCCTCCGGGGACAGGAGTGGCACGGGCCCGGCACATGGGGACCCGGGCAGGGGACGGGAGTCATCGTAGGACCACGCGGCCCGTAGCATGACGGGCATTACGATGGGGGAGGCCCATGTCAGACAGCTCAGAACGGCCCGTTGACGGGTCCGTGCCGCGAGATCCGTGGGCTCCGCCGAGCAGCAGGGTGCCGTTGGAGAAGAACACCGCGGATTCCCGCCCGGTACAGGACGGGGACACCGGCAACAGCGGGGACACCGGCAACACCGGGGACACCGGCAACACCGGGGACGCCGGTACTCCCGATCCGTCGTCGGCGCACGACCAGCGGACGGTCACATCGATGCCGGGCCCCGGGACGGGCCCGATACCCACCGCCGGTTTCGGTCCGCCCGGCCAGGGACAGCCGACGGATCCCTGGCAGGGTCCCGGCTCGGTGCCGGCACCACCGCTCGGGCCGAACGGTCCGGGTCAGCCGGTACCGCCGCCCGCCGGGCAGTACGGCTACCCGGCTCCGCAGCAGCCGCAGTACGGCTACCCGGTCCAGCAGTACCCGGGCTACCCCGGCTACGGCGGCCAGCCCGGGTGGGGGGCCGGGCCCGCCAACGGCATGGGCACGGCTGCGATGGTCCTGGGGATCCTGGCCGTCTGCCTCTTCTGCGTCTACGGCATTCCCAGTCTCATCCTGGGTGTGCTCGCGCTGATCTTCGGCATCCTCGGCCGTAAGCGGGTCGCCCGGGGCGAGGCCGACAACTCCGGCCAGGCGCTGGCCGGGATCATCCTGGGGTCCATCGGCATGGCCATCGGCGTTCTCATCATCGGAGGCCTCATCTGGCTCATCGCCACGCACGCGGACGAGTTCGACGACGACACCTACGTCGACGACACCTACGGGGCGTCACTGGTCGTCGACGACGCACGGTGACGGCCTCGGCCGCCGGCCGTCGACGAACCCCGGGGCTGTGCGCGGCCGGGACGCGGTGACGGCTCCCGCGGGCGTCGACGACCACAGGACGGCATCGGCAATCGGCGACCCATGATGACGTCCGACGCATGCTCATGATGATGTCCCCGGTCCGGGTGCTGCCCGACAAGCGGCCGGGAAACCGGTCTGCGGGGCGGTGGGGAGCAGCCCCTCCGCCCCGCAGACCGTCTCATATGCCGCCCGACCCGCTCCGCAGCCCGGCCCGCGCCTCCATCAGCGCGAATCCCAGCAGATTCAGCCCCCGCCACGTCGCCGGATCCTCCGCGCGCGGGTCGTCCGCCGCCAGCCCGATGCCCCAGATCCGGTCCATCGGGCTCGCCTCGACCAGCACCCGGTCGCCCGTGGCCAGCAGGAACCCGCCCAGCTCCGGGTTCTGGCCGAACTTGTGCACGCTGCCCGCCACCACCAGGCCGTACCGCTCGCGCTCCCAGACGGGCTCGTCGAAATCGCGGACCAGCCGGCCCACCTTCTTCGCTTCCGCCGGGCTCTTCGCCGCCACGGCCCGCTCCATGGCCTCCGCGTCTCCGAACAGTCTCGCCTTGGCGGCCATCATCCAGTGCTCGGCCGACGCGTACGTCACCCCGTCGACCGTGAACGGCGACGGCCACCACTGGCTGAGACAGCTCGCACCGATCCGGCCGTCCGGGCGCGGCCGGTGTCCCCAGAACAGCAGATACTTGACCCGCTCGCTTCCGCTCCGGCCGGCCAGGGCCACGAGCCCGCCGACATCCCGGACATCCCCGATGTGTTCCATGACACGCGAGTCTGACATCCGCCACTGACAATACGTACGGGGAATTCCGCGCCGACACGACACATGGTCGACAGATTCCGTCGCGTAACCAAAAGGCAACAACGGAATCACTTGTTGGGCTCAGTCCCCTCTGTCAGGATCGGCACTCAAATCGAGCAGAAGCTACGCCGCCCCCGGTCTGCGGGCAGCGGCGGAGGAGAGCATGATGGGCAACAGCTTCCAGGTGCAGGACCGCTTCGCGGACGGCGCGCAGTACATCGGCGGAAGGCTGCGGTCCGGCACATCAGGGCACAGGCACGAGGTGGTGAATCCGGCCACCGGTGAAACGGTCTACACCTACGAGACGGCCGGAACCGCCGACGTGGACGCGGCCGTCGCCGCCGCGCGCGAGGCCTTCCCCGGCTGGTCGGGAGCGACCCCCGCCGAACGGTCCGAGGCCATGCACCGCTTCGCCGCGGTCCTCGCCGGGCAGGCGGACGACTTCGCGTACGCGGAATCCCTCCAGTGCGGCAAGCCGGTCAAGCTCTCCACCGAGTTCGACGTTCCGGGCACGGTCGACAACACCTCCTTCTTCGCCGGCGCCGCCCGCCATCTGGAGGGCAGGTCGGCCGCCGAGTACGACGGCGACCACACCTCGTACGTACGGCGTGAGGCGATCGGTGTCATCGGCTCGATCGCCCCCTGGAACTACCCGCTCCAGATGGCCGCCTGGAAGGTCCTGCCGGCCATCGCGGCCGGTAACACCATCGTGCTCAAACCTGCCGAGATCACCCCGTTGACCTCGCTGATGTTCGCGCAGGCGGCCACCGAGGCGGGCATCCCGGACGGCGTCATCAACATCGTCACCGGCACCGGCAAGGAGGCGGGCGAGCACCTTGTCGGCCACCCCGACGTCGTGATGACCTCCTTCACCGGCTCCACCGCCGTCGGCAAGCGCGTCGCGGAGATCGCCACCTCCACCGTCAAGCGCCTCCACCTCGAACTCGGCGGCAAGGCCCCCTTCCTGGTGTTCGACGACGCCGATCTGGAGGCCGCGGTCAACGGAGCCGTCGCCGGCGCCCTCATCAACACCGGCCAGGACTGCACGGCGGCCACCCGCGCCTACGTCCAGCGCCCGCTCCACGACGCCTTCGTCCAGGGGGTCGCCGCACTGATGGAGACCGTCCGGCTCGGCGACCCGTTCGACCCGAAGACCGACCTCGGCCCGCTGATCAGCCACGCCCAGCGTGACCGGGTCGCCGGCTTCGTCGAGCGGGCCCGCGCCTACGCCACCGTCGTCACCGGCGGCGAGGCCCCGGGCGGAGACCTGGCCGACGGCGCGTACTACCGGCCGACCCTGGTCGCCGGGGCCGCGCAGGACAGCGAGATCGTCCAGTCCGAGATCTTCGGCCCCGTCCTGGTCGTGCTGCCCTTCGACACCGACGACGAAGGCATCGCCCTGGCCAACGACACCCCCTACGGACTCGCGGCCTCCGCCTGGACCCGTGACCTGTACCGGGCGGGCCGTGCCACCCGCGAGATCGAGGCGGGCTGCGTCTGGATCAACGACCACATCCCGATCATCAGCGAGATGCCGCACGGCGGATACAAGGCCAGCGGGTTCGGCAAGGACATGTCGTCGTACTCCTTCGAGGAGTACACGCAGGTCAAGCACGTCATGTACGACAACACCGCGGTTGCCAGGAAGGACTGGCACCGCACGGTCTTCGGGGACCGGTAGGACCCGTCCGCCACACGGGGGCAAGAGGGAACGGGACCGGATGCGCGCGGCTGCGATGCGGAGGCATCGAGCCATGGCGCAGCCCTGGTGACCGACGACAACGCGGCACACGCACCCGCCCGCCCCGCGCCGCCACCCCCCTGTGACGGACGGTCCAACCCGGCCGGTCCGGCCGCACACCCACCCGAAAGGGCAACGCGTATGGAGCAGTACGAGCCCGAGCGTCTCTCCGCGGTCCAGCTGGCCGCGATGCGCCGGAGTCTGACCCACGGCAGAGGAGCTCTCACCCGCCGATCGCTGCTGCGCGCCTCAGGCCTCGGCGCACTGGCGGTCGGCGGGCTGGGGACGCTGAGCGCGTGCGGCATCCCGCCGGCCAAGCGGGAGGGCGACGCGGCGGCTGCCTCGGACGACCACTCGGCCACGGAGAAGCGCGTCAACTTCTCCAACTGGACCGAGTACATGGACGTCGGCGAGGACGAGAAACACCGGCCCACCCTGGACGCGTTCACCGAACGCACCGGGATCAAGGTCAAGTACACCGAGGACATCAACGACAACGTCGAGTTCTTCGGGAAGATCAAGCCGCAGCTCGCGGCCGGCCAGGACACCGGCCGCGACCTGATCATCGTCACCGACTGGCTGGCCGCCCGTATCATCCGGCTCGGCTGGGCCCAGAAGCTCGACCCGGCGAACCTGCCGCACGCCTTCGCCAACCTCTCGCCCCAGTTCCGCACCCCCGACTGGGACCCCGGCCGCGCCTACTCCTACCCCTGGACCGGCATCCCGGCCGTCATCGCGTACAACTCCAAGGCGACGGACGGCCGCAAGGTCGACTCCGTGACGCAGCTGCTCGACGACCCCACGCTCAAGGGCCGGGTCGGTTTCCTCTCCGAGATGCGCGACTCCGTCGGCATGACCCTGCTCGACATGGGCAAGGACCCGGGGAAGTTCACCGACGCCGACTACGACGCGGCGATAGGCCGGCTCCAGAAGGGCGTCGACAGGAACCAGATACGCCGCTTCACCGGCAACGACTACACCGCCGACCTCGACAAGGGCGACATCGCCGCCTGCGTCGCCTGGGCAGGCGACATCATCCAGCTCCAGGCCGGAAACCCGGACATCAAGTTCGCCATCCCGGCCGCCGGATACATCACCTCCAGCGACAACATGCTCGTCCCGGCCAAGGCCCGGCACAAGACCAACGCCGAGAAGCTCATGGACTACTACTACGAGCCCCCGGTCGCCGCCCAGCTCGCCGCGTACATCAACTACGTCTGCCCGGTCGACGGAGTCCGCGAGGAGCTCGCCGCCATCGACAAGGCGATGGCCGCGAACACCCTGATCCTCCCGGACAAGGCGATGGCCGCCAGGTCGCACGCCTTCCGATCCCTCACCTCCAAGGAAGAGACGGCGTACGAGGAGAAGTTCGCCAAGCTCATCGGTGCCTGACGCCGTGCCCCTCCTCTCCTGATCTCCCTCTGACACCACTGGGACTGCGATCCATGACACAGCAGCAGACAGGCGGCGACGTCCGCCTCACCGGGATCAGCAAGACGTACGGCTCCTTCGCCGCCGTCCAACCGCTCGATCTGACCGTCCCGCAGGGCTCCTTCTTCGCGCTGCTCGGCGCGTCCGGCTGCGGCAAGACCACCACCCTGCGGATGATCGCGGGCCTGGAGGACGCCACCACCGGCACCATTTCGCTCGGCGGCCGGGACATCACCGGCCTCCCCCCGTACAAGCGGCCCGTCAACACGGTCTTCCAGAGCTACGCGCTGTTCCCGCACCTCGACATCACGGAGAACGTCGCCTTCGGACTGCGCCGCCGCGGCATCAAGTCGGTCAAGAAGCAGGTCGACGACATGCTGGAACTCGTCCAGCTCGGCGACTTCGCGAAGCGCAAGCCCCATCAGCTCTCCGGCGGCCAGCAGCAGCGCGTCGCCGTGGCCCGCGCCCTGATCAACCACCCGCAGGTACTGCTGCTCGACGAGCCGCTGGGCGCCCTCGACCTCAAGCTGCGCCGCCAGATGCAGCTCGAACTCAAGCGCATCCAGACCGAGGTCGGCATCACCTTCATCCACGTCACCCACGACCAGGAGGAGGCCATGACGATGGCCGACACCGTCGCGGTGATGAACGCGGGCCGGGTCGAGCAGCTCGGCGCCCCCGCCGATCTGTACGAGAACCCGTGTACGACCTTCGTCGCCAACTTCCTCGGCACCTCGAACCTCATCGAGGGCGAAGTCGTCTCCGGCGGCACCGACCTCGTCGTCGCGGCCGGCGGCGGCAAGCTGCGGCTGCCCGCCGACCGGTGCGCCGGGCCCACCGGGAACGGCGGCAGACTGCTGCTCGGCATCCGTCCGGAGAAGATATCGCTCGCCCGCGCCGGCGAGGCGGACGCGATAGCGGACGGGCGCAACCGGGTCACCGGCCGGATCGTCGACTCCAGCTTCATCGGCGTCTCCACGCAGTACGTGGTCGAGAGCCCGGCGGGCAAGGCGCTGCACGTCTACGAGCAGAACGTCGAATCCCGCACCGGCCTCACCCCCGGCGCCGAGGTCGTCCTGCACTGGAACCCGGCCCACACCTTCGGCCTCGACGCGGCCCAGGACATCGACGCCGGTGTGGAGACGGTGGAGGACGCGGCGTGACCCTCACCAAGGAGGCGCCACCGGCGCCCGCCACCGAGCCGGACGTGCGCAAGCCCTCCACCCGCAGGCGCCTCGTCCCCTACTGGCTGCTGCTCCCGGGCATCCTCTGGCTCGTCGTCTTCTTCGCCCTGCCGCTGGTCTACCAGGCCTCGACCTCCGTACAGACGGGATCCCTGGAGAAGGGCTTCGAGGTCACCTGGCACTTCCGGACGTACTGGGACGCGCTGGCCGACTACTACCCGCAGTTCATCCGGTCCCTGCTGTACGCCGGCACCGCGACGGTCCTGTGCCTGCTTCTCGGCTACCCGCTCGCCTACTTCATCGCGTTCAAGGCCGGGCGCTGGCGCAACCTGGTGCTGGTGCTGGTCATCGCGCCCTTCTTCACCAGCTTCCTGATCCGTACGCTCGCCTGGAAGACGATCCTCGCGGACGGCGGTGCGGTCGTCGACGTACTGAACACGCTGCACGTCCTGGACGTCACCAGCTGGCTCGGCTGGACCGAGAACAACCGGGTGCTGGCCACTCCGATGGCAGTGGTCTGCGGCCTCACGTACAACTTCCTGCCGTTCATGATCCTGCCGCTCTACACCTCCCTGGAGCGGATCGACGGCCGGCTGCACGAGGCGGCCGGGGACCTCTACGCGACCCCCGCCACCACCTTCCGCAAGGTGACCTTCCCGCTCTCCATGCCGGGGGTCGTCTCCGGGACCCTGCTGACCTTCATCCCGGCCAGCGGTGACTACGTCAACGCGGAACTGCTGGGCTCCACCGACACCAAGATGGTCGGCAGCGTCATCCAGACCCAGTTCCTGCGCGTCCTCGACTACCCGACGGCGGCCGCGCTCTCCTTCATCCTCATGGCGGTCGTCCTGATCATGGTCACCGTCTACATCCGCCGCTCCGGCACGGAGGACCTGGTCTGATGCCCGTACTGCGCCGGCTGCGACGCCATCTGGTCGTCATCGCGGGTCTGCTGACCCTCGCCTACATGATCCTGCCGAACATCGTCGTGATGGTGTTCTCCTTCAACAAGCCCAACGGGCGCTTCAACTACTCCTGGCAGCGCTTCTCGCTGGACGCCTGGAAGGACCCCTGCGGCGTCGCCGACATGTGCGGCTCGCTCTCGCTGTCCCTGCGGATCGCCGCCTGGGCCACGGTCGGCGCGACCGTACTCGGCACGATGATCGCGTTCGCCCTGGTCCGCTACCGGTTCCGGGCACGGGGCGCGATCAACTCGCTGATCTTCCTGCCGATGGCGATGCCCGAGGTCGTCATGGCTGCCTCGCTGCTCACCCTCTTCCTCAACATGGGCGCGCAGCTGGGTTTCTGGACGATCCTCATCGCACACATCATGTTCTGCCTCAGCTTCGTCGTGACCGCCGTCAAGGCACGCGTCATGTCGATGGACCCGAGGCTGGAGGAGGCGGCCCGCGATCTGTACGCCGGACCGGTCCAGACCTTCGTGCGGGTGACGCTGCCGATCGCCGCCCCCGGAATCGCCGCGGGAGCGCTGCTCGCCTTCGCGCTCTCCTTCGACGATTTCATCATCACCAATTTCAACGCGGGCTCCACCGTGACCTTCCCCATGTTCGTCTGGGGCTCGGCACAGCGCGGCACGCCCGTGCAGATCAACGTCATCGGTACGGCGATGTTCATCATTGCGGTACTGGTGGTACTCGTCGGCCAGCTGATCGCGAACCGGCGGAAGAACGCGCGACCCTGAAAGTCCCGAAGGAGTTGGAAACCATGGCCCCAGCTGCCATGCGTACTGCCGCACAATCACTTTCCGACGCGAAGCCGGTGTCGTTCTGGCTCGACGACCCCGGCAAGCCCGAGGCGCTTCCCGCGCTCACCGGCGACGAGCACTGCGATCTCCTCGTCATCGGCGGCGGCTACAGCGGACTGTGGACCGCGCTGCTCGCCAAGGAACGTGAACCGGAACGCGATGTCGTCCTGATCGAGGGGCACGAGACGGGCTGGGCCGCCTCGGGCCGCAACGGC
The DNA here is from genome assembly GCF_055568375.1 of Streptomyces sp. NPDC026062. Taxonomy (NCBI): domain Bacteria; kingdom Bacillati; phylum Actinomycetota; class Actinomycetes; order Kitasatosporales; family Streptomycetaceae; genus Streptomyces; species Streptomyces sp. NPDC026062. The sequence continues at coordinate 65,033 of NZ_JBVHOQ010000009.1, read as the reverse complement.
GGATTCTGTGCCGCGTCCCTCACCCACGGGCTGCCCAACGGTCTCGACCGCTGGCCGGACGAGATCGGGAAGCTGGAGGAACTGGGCGCCCACAACCTTGACGCCATCGAGGCGGCCGTGGCCCGCTACTCCATCGACTGCGAGTTCGAGCGCACGGGCGAGATCGATGTCGCCACCCAGCCCCACCAGCTCGAAGAGCTGCGGGAATGGCATCAGGAGACTGAACGGCAGGGTTTCGGAGGAGTCGACTTCCTCGACGCTGACGCGCTCCGCGCCGAGGTCGACTCGCCGACCTTCCTGGGCGGTCTCTGGGACCGGCGCGGCGTCGCGATGCTGCATCCGGCGAAGCTCGTCTGGGGTCTGAAGCAAGCCTGTCTCGACCTCGGTGTGCGGATCTACGAGACCACTCGCGGACTGGAACTGGCCAGAACCGGAACCGGAATGGCGGTCCGGACGCCGTACGGCAAGGTCCTCGCCCGCCGCGTCGCGCTGGGCACGAACATCTTCCCCTCGCTCGTGAAGCGGGTCCGTCCGTACACCGTCCCGGTCTACGACTACGCGTTGATGACCGAGCCGCTGAGCGGGGAACAGCTCGCGTCCATCGGCTGGAAGAACCGGCAGGGACTCGGTGACAGCGCCAATCAGTTCCATTACTTCCGCCTTTCCGCGGACAACAGGATTCTGTGGGGCGGATATGACGCGATCTATCCGTACGGCGGCCGGCTCAGTTCCGGACTCGACCAGCGGCCCGAGACGTTCCTGAAGCTCGCCGGGCAGTTCTTCGAGTGTTTCCCGCAATTGGCGGGTGTGCGTTTCAGTCATGCCTGGGGCGGTGCGATCGACACCTGTTCCCGGTTCTCCGCATTCTTCGGAACGGCCCATCAGGGCCGGGTCGCCTACGCCGCCGGATTCACCGGACTCGGCGTCGGAGCCACCCGGTTCGGCGCCGATGTCATGCTCGACCTTCTCGCGGGCCGGCCCACCGGGCGGACCGCCCTGGAGATGGTGCGCACGAAGCCGGTGCCGTTCCCGCCGGAGCCCCTCGCATGGGCCGGGATCGAGCTGACGAAGCGCTCGCTGGCCAGGGCGGACGACAACGGCGGCCACCGCAATCTGTGGCTGCGGACGATGGACCGGCTGGGCCTCGGCTTCGACAGCTGAGCCACGGAGCATGGCCGAGACGATCCCCGTGACCCAGCTCACTACCGATGGGTAGCCGAACCCGCGTAAGGGATCGGCCCGACCGCTCTCTCCCTGGTGAACGCGCCGGCAACTCCTGCCGGTGCGACACGGAACGGAGGCCGGCCATGGTGGGCACGGAGGTCAGGGCAGCAGTCGAGTGGCTTGCGTCGGCGGCGCCGGATCCCGGCGCCTGCCGGTGGGAATGGGAGCGTGATCCGAGGGGGATCGTGCTCCTGCCCGCCGGCAGGCGCTGGGACGTACTCATTCTTCCGGGGGAGCTCGGCCGTCCGACGCTCGACGTGGTCTCCCGCCTCGTCGACCGGCCGGGACCGGTCCTCGCCGACTTCGGCGACGCCCGCATGGGCTTCTTCGTGCCGCCGGGCACGGTCACCCGCTGGGTGGGCACCGGGGTGCGGGGTGCCGGCACGGGCACCTGGATCGTCGTCCCCCACCCGGCGCGTGCCGCCGTCGGCGGGGTGCGCTGGCTGATCCCGCCGGACGGATCGGGCACACTCACCGACGCCACGCTGCTGGAACTGGCGATGCACGAAGCCGTGGCGAGGGGCCGGGACAGGGGGGACGGCTGCCAGAGGTCTTGACAACTCGATTGGTCTGGACCATGTTGTGCGCCACCATCAATTCCCCCCTGCACGGAGGCCGTTGTGGAACGCACGGGACCCCCCGCCCGCATGACCGGACTTCTGGCCGTCTTCTCGGCCGCCCTTCTGGCCGTCGGCGGCCTGGTCGCCACGGCGACCGGCGCCGTCGCGGCCGACGCCGATCTGGCGAGCAACGGCACCTTCGAGGCCGGCCTGACCGGCTGGAACTGTACGGGCGGCAGCGGAGCCGCCGTCAGCACGCCCGTACATGGCGGCATCTCGGCGCTGAAGGCGACCCCGGCCGGCAGCGACAACGCCAAGTGCTCCCAGACCGTGACGGTCAAGCCCGATTCCACGTACACGCTGAGCGCCTGGGTGCAGGGCAGTTACGTCTACCTGGGCGCGGACGGCACCGGCACGACGGACGCGTCCACCTGGACGCAGTCGGCCGGGGACTGGAAGCAGCTCACCACGACGTTCAAAACGGGTGCCTCGACCACCTCGGTCACCGTGTACACACACGGCTGGTACGGCACCCCCGCCTACTACGCCGATGACCTCACCCTCGTAGGCCCCGGCGGCGACCCGGTGGCGCTCCCCGCCGTCCCCGCGGGCCTCAGGGCCGGCACGCCCACCGCGTCCTCGGTCCCGCTGTCCTGGACCGCGGCCGCGGGCGCCACGGGCTACAACGTCTACCGGGGCGGTACCAAGGTCCTCTCCGCCACCGGCACCTCGGCGACCGTGACGGGCCTGACCGCCTCGACCGCGTACAGCTTCCAGGTCTCCGCCACCAACTCCGCGGGCGAGTCCGCGAAGTCGGCCGCGGTCTCCGCCACCACGGCCACCGGCAGCACCGGGGGAGGCGGCTCCGCGGACCTGCCGGCCCACGCACTCGTCGGCTATCTGCACGCCAGCTTCGCCAACGGCTCCGGCTACACCCGGATGGCGGACGTGCCCGACTCCTGGGACGTCATCGACCTCGCCTTCGGCGAGCCGACCTCCGTCACCTCCGGCGACATCCGCTTCTCGCTCTGCCCGGTCACCGAGTGCCCGAACGTCGAGTCCGCGGCCGAGTTCAAGGCGGCCATCAAGGCCAAGCAGGCGGCGGGAAAGAAGGTGCTGATCTCCATCGGCGGCCAGAACGGCCAGGTGCAGCTCGCCACCACCGCCGCCCGTGACACCTTCGTCTCCTCGGTCAGCAAGATCATCGACGAGTACGGCCTCGACGGCCTCGACATCGACTTCGAGGGCCACTCGCTCTCGCTGAACACCGGCGACACCGACTTCCGCAGCCCCACCACGCCGGTGATCGTGAACCTGATCTCCGCGGTGAAGACCCTCAAGGCCAAGTACGGCGAGAAGTTCGTCCTCACCATGGCCCCCGAGACCTTCTTCGTGCAGCTCGGCTACCAGTACTACGGCTCCGGACCGTGGGGCGGCCAGGACCCGCGCGCCGGTGCCTACCTGCCGGTGATCCACGCGCTGCGCGACGACCTCACCCTGCTGCACGTCCAGGACTACAACTCGGGTTCCATCATGGGTCTGGACAACCAGTACCACTCGATGGGCGGCGCCGACTTCCACATCGCGATGACCGACATGCTGCTGACCGGGTTCCCCGTCGCGGGCGACCAGACGAAGATCTTCCCCGGCCTCCGCCCCGACCAGGTCTCCATCGGCCTGCCGGCCTCCACCCAGGCGGGCAACGGGCACACCTCCCCGGCCGAGGTCACCAAGGCGCTGAACTGCCTGACGAAGAAGACCGACTGCGGCTCGTACGCCACGCACGGAACGTGGTCGGGTCTGCGCGGGCTGATGACGTGGTCCGTCAACTGGGACCGCTTCAACAACTGGGAGTTCTCGAAGAACTTCGACGCGTACTTCGGCGGCTGAGCAGCCACAGCGCCACCAGCATCACTCCGCACAGAAACCAGCTGCCGAGCACGTCCAGCGGCCAGTGGTAGCCGCGGAGCACCAGACCGATGCCCGTCGCCACCGTCATCAGGACGGCGGCGACGGGCATCATCCACGCGCGCCGCACATACGGGGCAAGCAGGAGAGCCGTGGCGCCGTACGCGACCGCTGCCGTCGCGGCATGGCCCGACGGGTAGTAGCCGGTGGCGTCGGTCAGCGGCCCCGGACGGGCGATCCAGTCCTTGAGCGGGACGACGAGCAGCGGCACCGCGATCATGGCCAGGGCGGCGGCGAGGGGAGCCCGGCGCTCCCCGCGGACCAGAGCAAGGACGATCGCGCAGCCGAGGACCGGGAGCGCGACCTGCATGTTGCCGAGATCGGCGAGGAATTCGGTGAACCGCTCCGGACCGTGCCCGACGAGAGCCCGGCCGGTGCGCTCGTCCAGCCCGCGCAGCGGGCCGTCGGCCGCGATCTGCCAGGTGGTGAGCGCGAACAGGGCCGACAGACCCGACACCACGGAGAGGAAGAGGGCCGTCCGGCCCGGAACAGGGGGGGTTGTTCCGGGCCGGACGGTGGGACCGGAATGCCGCGCGCCCCGGGGGGTGTGGGGCGGGCGGCCGTCCGATCGGTGAGGAGTTCCGGAGCCGGAGGCTCCAGTGGCGTGCGCGAAGGCACAACCAGGACGGCGCTGGGGGAGCCCCGACCCGGTATCGCCCGCAGTCCCCTGCGGGCGGGGTGTATCTCTCATCTGCGGAAACCGTACGTCAGGCGGTGGGGGACCGACAGCGGCAACGGTATCCCGCCATCGCCCCCGCACACGTTCTTCACAGGCCCTCACGCGGGCACCGGGCATCCCCGGAGAAAACGCCGTGCGCCGCCTCCGGGGACGGTGCGGGTCACGCGGATCAGGCCACGCGGACGGAACCGCCCGCGTCCGATCCGGACGGGACCACCCGTGTCGGACGGCCCGACGGGACCGCGCGGATCGGACGGCCTGATGGGACCGTCCGATGGTTCCGGACGCCGGGCGGACGGCAGAGGTCAGACCCCGGCGAACGCCTGCTCGATGACGTCCAGGCCCTCGTTGAGCAGGTCTTCGCCGATGATCAGCGGCGGCAGGAAGCGCAGGACGTTTCCGTACGTGCCGCAGGTGAGGACGAGAACGCCCGCGGCGTGGCAGGCCTTCGCCAGCGCGGCCGCCACCTCCGGGTTCGGGTCCTTGGTGCCCGCCTTCACCAGCTCGATCGCGATCATCGCGCCGCGGCCCCGGATGTCACCGATGAGGCCGCCGTTGGGCAGCTTCGACTGCATCTCGGCGAGCCGGCCCTTCATGACCTCCTCGATGCGCTTCGCCTTCCCGTTCAGGTCCAGCTCGCGCATCGTCTCGATGGCGCCGAGCGCCCCGGCGCAGGCGACCGGGTTACCGCCGTACGTGCCACCGAGGCCACCGGCGTGCGCCGCGTCCATGATCTCGGCGCGGCCGGTCACGGCGGAGAGCGGGAGGCCGCCCGCGATGCCCTTGGCGGTGGTGATCAGGTCCGGGACGATCCCCTCGTCCTCGCAGGCGAACCACTGACCGGTGCGGCAGAAGCCGGACTGGATCTCGTCGGCGACGAAGACGATGCCGTTGTCCTTGGCGAACTGCGCGATCGCCGGCAGGAAGCCCTTCGCCGGCTCGATGAAGCCGCCCTCGCCGAGGACCGGCTCGATGATGATTGCGGCGACGTTGTCCGCGCCGATCTGCTTGGTGATCTGGTCGATGGCCTGGGCGGAGGCCTCCGCGCCGGCGTTCTCGGCACCGGTCGGCCAACGGTAGCCGTACGCCACCGGTACGCGGTGGACCTCGGGCGCGAACGGGCCGAAGCCCTGCTTGTACGGCATGTTCTTCGCCGTCAGCGCCATCGTGAGGTTGGTCCGGCCGTGGTAGCCGTGGTCGAAGACGACGACTGCGGTGCGCTTGGTGTACGCGCGGGCGATCTTCACCGCGTTCTCGACGGCTTCGGCGCCCGAGTTGAACAGCGCGGACTTCTTCGCGTGGTCGCCCGGCGTCAGCTCGGCGAGCTGCTCACAGACCTCGACGTAGCCCTCGTAGGGCGTGACCATGAAACAGCTGTGGGTGAAGTCGGCCAACTGGGCGGAGGCGCGGCGCACGACGGCCTCGGCGGAGGCGCCGACGGACGTCACGGCGATGCCGGAACCGAAGTCGATCAGACGGTTCCCGTCCACGTCCTCGATGATTCCGCCGCCGGCCCGGGCAGTGAACACCGGCAGGGTGGAGCCCACCCCCGCGGCGACCGTCGCGAGCCGGCGGGCCTGCAGCTCCACGGACTTCGGGCCGGGAATGGCAGTGACGACGCGGCGCTCCTGCGGAATTGCGGTCATGCGGGGCTCCTGGGGGTGTTTCGGACGCTTCTCTCTCTGCAGGCTAGGGGTGGGGGCGGGGGTCCGGCATGCTCCGATCGGGAGTGATGGCCGGACCGCGTTGTCCGCCGCGGACATAGTGAGGGTCATTCGGCCGGAGCCGCGGCGCCCGGGGGTGCGGCTCAGGACAACCCTGGCGGACCGCGTCCGGCGAGGTGGCACGGGGCACTAGATTGATGACTTCGGGTGCGTGCGCCCGGAGTTACCGGTCGGCGCTGGTCAGGGGACGAGGGACAGCACATGGACACCGAGGGCACGTACGACTCACGCGGTACCCGCTCCGGCCATCCCGTGCCGCGCCCCGCGGGCCCGCCTCCGTCCGCACCCCCGCCCCGGCCGGGTTACGCACCGGCCTCGGGGCCCCCGCTCCGTGAGTGGCTGAGTACTCCGCGCGCGCCCGCCGAGCCGGGCCTGTGGCGCTTCGGCCACACGCCGCGCCCCGAGGAGGACCCGGACCGGGTGCCCGACCGTGCGCTCATCGGCGGGGCGGTGGTGGCGCTGCTCGCGGCCGTTCTCGTCTGGTCGCTGTGGCGCAATGGGTACATTCCGCACAGCAGGATTCTCCTTGAGCTGGTCACGCCGACCGACTGGTGGGGGCTCGAACGGCCCGAGGCGGCCCAGAACGCCATCTACATCTACAACAGTCTGGTCGCCTGTCTGGTGATCTACGGCTTCGGCCGACTGGGTAACTGGTACGAGGCCTTCCGCCGCTACGCGGTCGTCCCGACCCAGCCGGGCCGGGCCCTGCGCACCGCACTGGCCGGCGCCGTACTCGTCTGGGTCTTCGTGAAGTCCGACGATCTGCTGCCCTTCTTCTATCTGGTCCTCGGGCTGACGCCGCGTTCCTGGCTGTTCGGCGGCACCAACGAGCAGAACGCGGCGAGCCTGGAGAACTTCAGTACCGCCTACCACCTGGTGGGTGCCGCCCTGATCCTGCTCCCCATCGCCCGCGCGGGTGACTGGCTCACCTGCGTGCGGGAGGCGCTGAACGGCCGGAAGGAGGAGCCGGAGCCCGTGACGGCCGAGGCGGTCGTCGCCGACTGGCCCCAGCTCCGCGCCGCCGGCCAGACGGCGGCCGCGGACCGGCTGATGGCGGAGGAGCATGCCGGGCGCATGAACGACGTCGACTTCGTACGGATCCGGCGGGCCTGGAGCTCGGTGCGGGCCGATGCCTCGAAACTCGGCCGGTTCACCGACGCCGTGTCCGGCCACGGCGCGCGAGCCTGTCTGCACCCGTCCGGCGACCGGGACCTGCCGACCCGTTCCGCCACCCACGATCTGCTCACTTCGCAGGTACGTCTCGGCCGGTACGCGGAGATCGACCGCAACCCGGCCGCCCGCCGGGGCGCGGGTGCCGCCGTCGACCCTCGCTCCCTGGGGTCATCGCTGCTCGCGGTCGGTCCCTTCGGCTCGGGCAAGACCCGCCACGTGGTGCGGCCCGTGGTGGAATCCCTCGCCCTCCAGGCGCTCGCCGGGAAGGCGGCTGTGGTCGCGGTCTGCGCCGCGGGAACCCAGCTCGGCCCCGACAACGGTTTCGACGTGGTGGTCAAGCCGGGGGACCCCGCCTCGGTCCACGACTTCGACCTCTACGGCGGGACCGACAATCCCGACGAGGCGGCGGCCATGCTGGCCGAGGCTCTCGCCGGGGACCTGCCGGAGGTGGACGTACAACGTGCCGCGACCGCGCTCGCCCAGCTCATCGGGCCCTACCGTGCCGTCCACGGACGCTTTCCGGCCGTCCCGGTGCTGCGTGAGCTGCTCGACGGCTCGTCGGCCGAGGCTTCGGACCTCCGTGCCCGGCTGGACGCGGAAGCGCACCACTCGTACATCCGTGAGCTCGACGCCCGTACCCGGCAGTCGGGAGCGCCGGGTGACCCGGGACTGACTCTCGCCGACCGGATCGCGGTCCTGGACCGGCCGGCCTTCGCGGGGTTCTTCGACACGACGGGGGAGAGCCGGCCCTTCTCGCTCCGCACCCTGGAGCACCCCCTGCGGGTCCGCGTCGACCTGCCGGAGCGGGGCCACCCCGAGGCCTCGCACATCATCACCAGGCTGGTGCTCGCGCAGTTCACCTCGGGCGCGGCCGCCCGCAGGGACCGCTCGCTGTTCGCCTTCCTGGTCCTGGACGACGCGACCCACGCCGTCACGTCCGAGTCCGTACGGGCCGTACAGCGCCTGCGGAACTCCAACGCCGGAGTCCTGTTCACCCTGCGCGCACTCGGCGACGTGCCGGAGAATCTGCACACCGCGCTGCTCGGCTCGGTCGGCTGTCACATGACGTTCTCGGGGGTGACGACCTGGGACGGACAGCTCTTCGCGAAGGCATGGGGCACCGAATGGGTGGAGACCACCGAGGTCGCCAAGCACACGGTCTTCGCCGACCAGCCCCTGACCCGCGCCATGCACGCGTTGCGCAAACTGGCCACGGGCAAGGCCGTGACGACCGACGCGGTCACCGTGCGCAAGGTCGAACGTGAGCGCTGGTCGGCCTCCGATCTTGCGCATCGCGTGCCCAACGGCCACGCGGTGCTCTCCCTGACCACGGTCCGCGGCGAGCACGCACCGCCGCTCCTGGTGGACCTGCGCGACTGAACGAGCAGGGCACACCTGTCCGTCCTGGCAGAATCGGGGTGAGTCGTTCATACGCGGTGGCCAAGGCCGACGCGGATGGCGGCCGACGCCGACATGCGGAGTGGCCCATGCTGTGTCCGATGCCGTGCACGATGCTCCCCGCCCCCTCCCAAAGGTCCCCCGATCCCCATGCCCCCCACGCTCGCCTCGCTCGTCCAGCACTCGGCGCTCAAACTCACGGTGCGTGCGGGGGCGGACCGGCTCGACACACCGGTGCGCTGGGCGCATGCCAGTGAGCTGGCCGACCCCGTCCCCTACATGGAGGGCGGTGAGCTGCTGCTGGTCACCGCGACCAACCTGGACGCGGAGAACCCGGAGGCCATGCGGCGGTACGTGCGACGGCTCGCCGGAGCCGGCGTCGTCGGACTGGGCTTCGCCGTCGGCGTCACCTACGACGACGTACCGCAGCCCCTGGTCGACGCCGCCGAGGAAGCCGGGCTGCCCCTGCTGGAAGTGCCGCGCCGCACCCCGTTCCTCGCCATCGCCAAGGCCGTCTCCTCGGAGATCGCCGCCGATCAGTACCGGGCCGTCACCGCGGGCTTCGAGGCGCAGCGGGAACTCACCAGGGCGGCCCTGGCCGGCGACGGCCCCGCCGAGCTCCTCACCCGGCTCGCCGCGCACATCGACGGCTGGGCCGCGCTGTACGACGCCTCCGGGGCCGTCGTGGCCGCCGCCCCCGACTGGGCGGCCCGCCGCGCCGCCCGGCTCACCCCCGACGTGGAACGCCTGCGGGAGCGCCCGGCACCGGCCAGCGTCGTCGTGGGCGGGGCCGACGACCGCGTCGAGCTCCAGTCCCTGGGCACCGGCCGACGGGGCCGGGGCGCACTGGCCGTGGGCACCGGAGCCGCGCTCGGCACCGCGGAGCGCTACGCGGTGCACTCGGCGGTCGCCCTGCTCACCCTCACGACGGCCCGTTCCCGTTCCCTCCAAGGCGCCGAACAGCGGCTCGGCGCCGCCGTACTGCGTATGCTCCTGGCCGGTCAGCCCGACCACGCGCGCGGCGTCGCCGGGGATCTGTACGGCGGTCTGCTGGACGCGCCCTTCCGGCTGCTGATCGCCGAGGCCGCCGAAGCGTCGGCCACGACGCCGCTCACCGAGGCCATGGAGACCGCAGCCGCCCGCTCCGGGGAAACGCTGCTGATGGTGCCCGAGGGCGGACGCCTCGTCGTGCTGGCCGCCGACGGGGGTGCCGCGGTCGCCGCCTGCGCCGCCTACGCCGAGGCCCAGGAGGCCGCGCCCCCGCACGAACCGGCCGCGGAGGACGGTGAGGTGGTCGTCGGCCTCTCCGCCCCCGCGGGACCGATCGCCGTCTCGGCCGCGTACAAACAGGCCGAGCAGGCCCTCTCGGTCGCCCGTCGCCGAGGAAGAGCCCTGGTCGAGCACGAGGAACTGGCGGCCGGGTCCGTGCTGCCGCTGCTCGCGGACGACGCGGTCAGGGCCTTCGCCGACGGCATGCTCCGTGCCCTGTACGAGCACGACGCCAAGGGGCGGGGCGACCTCGTCGCCTCCCTGCGGGCCTGGCTCTCCCGCCACGGCCAGTGGGACGCGGCCGCCGCGGACCTGGGCGTCCACCGGCACACCTTGCGCTACCGCATGCGCCGGGTGGAAGAGATCCTGGGCCGTTCGCTGGACGACCCGGACGTACGGATGGAGCTGTGGCTGGCGCTCAAGGTCGCGAGCCCTCCCACGGCCTCGTAGGCAGGCCACCGCCGACCTGCCGGAGCTACCCGTAGCCCTGTGACGACCGCCGGTCCGCCGGAGCCCTCCCAGTGCCTCGTCGGTCACCGCCGGCCCGCCCTTCCGTCCGGTCTCGTCGGATCTCATCCGACAAACCGGCGCACCCCGGCCCGCCTGTGCTCCATGCCGGACAAACGCCAGGCGGGTGCGGCGGCTCTACGGTGGGGACGGAACACCCCACGACATCGAAGGGCCGGAACCTCCATGACCTCCACCCACGCCTTCTGGCTGGCCGGCCGCGAGGCCACCGGCGAGGAAAGCTTCGACGTCACCAACTCCTGGGACGGGCGCCTCGTCGGCACCGTCAGCGTGCCCACCGAGGCCCAGGTCGAGGAGGCGGTCGCCGCCGCACACGCCGTGCGCGACGAGTTCGCCGCGACCCCGGCCCACGTCCGGGCCGCCGCGCTCGACCACGTGGCACGGCGCCTGACGGAGCGCACCGAGGAGATCGCCCAGGTCATCTCCGCCGAGAACGGCAAGCCCATCAAATGGGCACGCGGCGAGGTCGGCCGTGCCGTCTCCGTCTTCCGCTTCGCCTCCGAGGAGGCCCGCCGTTTCAACAGCGGCGACGCCCAGCGTCTGGACACCGACGCCGGCGGCACCGGCCGTCTCGGCCTGACCCGCCGCTTCCCGCGCGGCACGGTCCTCGGCATCGCCCCCTTCAACTTCCCGCTGAACCTGAGCGCCCACAAGGTCGCCCCGGCCATCGCGGTCGGCGCCCCGATCATCCTGAAGCCCGCCCCGGCCACCCCGATCTCCTCGCTGATCCTGGGCGAGCTGCTGGCCGAGACCGACCTGCCGGCCGGCTCCTGGTCCGTGCTGACGGTCCCCAACGACCGCATGCCCGCGCTCGTCCAGGACGAGCGCCTGCCCGTGATCTCGTTCACCGGGTCCGCCCCGGTCGGCTACTCGATCATGGACTCGGTGCCGCGCAAGCACTGCACCCTGGAGCTCGGCGGCAACGGCGCCGCGGTCGTCCTCGGCGACTACGCGTCCGAGGCGGACCTGGACTGGGCCGCGACCCGTATCGCGACCTTCTCCAACTACCAGGGCGGCCAGTCCTGCATCTCGGTGCAGCGCGTGATCGCGGACGCCGCTGTCTACGACCGGCTCGTGCCGAAGATCGTCGCGGCCGTCGAGGCCCAGGTCACCGGTGACCCGTCCGACGCCGCCACCGACGTCGGCCCGCTCGTCGACGAGAAGGCCGCCCGGCGCGTCGAGTCCTGGGTCGACGAGGCCGTGCAGGCCGGCGCCCGGCTGCTGGCCGGCGGCAAGCGCGACGGGGCGACGTACGCGCCGACCGTCCTCGCCGAGCTTCCCGACGGCGTCACCCTCTCCCACGAGGAGGTCTTCGGACCGGTCCTGTCGGTGCAGAAGGTGGACGGCGAGGCCGAGGCGTTCGCCTCCGTCAACTCCTCCCAGTACGGCCTCCAGGCGGGTGTGTTCACCCACGACCTGCAGACCGCGTTCCGCGCCCACCGCGCGCTGGAGGTCGGCGGCGTGATCATCGGCGACGTCCCCTCGTACCGTGCGGACCAGATGCCGTACGGCGGTGCCAAGCAGTCCGGCGTCGGGCGCGAGGGCGTCCGTTACGCGATGGACGACTACACCTACGAGCGCGTCCTGGTCTTGACCGGCCTCGCCCTGTAGGTCCTGCCGCCGTATCTCCGCCCGGACAGCGAGACGACAGGCGGCAGGTGAACGGCCCGAACCCCCTGCGCGGGGTTCGGGCCGTTTCCGTTGGCAGGCGCGCGGCCGGCCGGTCCCGGAGCGGTTCCCCGTTCCGTGTCCTGCCCCAGGACACCGGCCGGTCACCACGCCGTGCCCAGGACGCCCGGTCGGCCGTCCCGCACGTCCCGGCGGGCAGTGGAGTGGAGGCCGACCCGATCGGCGTCCGGAGGGTGGTGACCGGTTCAGGAATCGGGTACATACGGACGAGTAGAGACCGATGGGCGCGTACGCACGGCCCGGCCGCCCGTACGGCCCGTCGGAACCACCCACCCGACGACGCGGCGAGGTGAGCTCCTCATGTCCGCACCATCCGCACAACGTCCGTCCGCACCCCCGCATCCGCCCAAGGTCACCGAACGCGAAGCGCGACAGGTGGCCGAGGACGCACGCGAGCAGGACTGGCGCAAACCCAGTTTCGCCAAGGAACTCTTCCTCGGCCGTTTCCGGCTCGACCTCATCCATCCGCATCCGCTGCCCGCCGCCGAGGACACCCGGCGCGGCGAGGAATTCCTGGCCCGGCTGCGCGAGTTCTGCGAGACCCGGATCGACGGCGCCCTGATCGAGCGCGAGGCGAGGATCCCCGACGAGGTGGTCAACGGCCTCAAGGAGCTCGGCGCGCTGGGTATGAAGATCGATACGAAGTACGGCGGGCTCGGGCTGACGCAGGTCTACTACAACAAGGCCCTCGCCCTGGTCGGCTCCGCCAGCCCCGCGATCGGCGCCCTGCTCTCCGCCCACCAGTCCATCGGGGTGCCGCAGCCGCTGAAGATCTTCGGCAGCCAGGAGCAGAAGGACACCTTCCTGCCCCGGCTGGCCCGTACCGACATCTCGGCGTTTCTCCTCACCGAACCGGACGTGGGTTCCGATCCGGCGCGGCTCGCCACCACTGCCGTCCGGGACGGGGACGACTACCTCCTGGACGGCGTGAAGCTGTGGACGACCAACGGGGTCGTGGCGGATCTGCTGGTCGTGATGGCGCGCGTACCGAAGTCGGAGGGGCACAAGGGCGGCATCACGGCCTTCGTGGTCGAGGCCGACGCCCCCGGCATCACCGTGGAACACCGCAACGCCTTCATGGGGCTGCGCGGTCTGGAGAACGGGGTCACCCGCTTCCACCGGGTGCGCGTCCCCGCCGCCAACCGCATCGGGCCGGAGGGCGCGGGGCTCAGGATCGCGCTGACCACCCTCAACACCGGCCGGCTCTCGCTGCCGGCGATGTGCGTCGGATCCGGCAAGTGGTGCCTGAAGATCGCCCGCGAATGGTCGGCGGTCCGTGAGCAGTGGGGCCGCCCCGTGGCCCGGCACGAAGCCGTCGGCGCGAAGATCTCCTTCATCGCGGCGACCACCTTCGCTCTCGAGGCCGTGGTCGACCTCTCCTCGCAGATGGCGGACGAGGACCGCAACGACATCCGGATCGAGGCCGCGCTCGCCAAGCTGTACGGCTCCGAGATGGGCTGCCTGATGGCCGACGAGCTCGTCCAGATCCGCGGCGGCCGGGGCTTCGAGACCGCGGAATCCCTCGCCGCTCGCGGCGAACGGGCCGTCCCCGCCGAGCAGATGCTCCGTGACATGCGGATCAACCGGATCTTCGAGGGCTCGACGGAGATCATGCACCTGCTGATCGCCCGCGAGGCCGTGGACGCCCACCTCAAGGTCGCGGGCGACATCATCGACCCCGACAAACCGCTCTCCGCCAAGGCCAGGGCGGGCGCGAACGCCGCCGGGTTCTACGCGAAGTGGCTGCCGAAGCTCGTCGCGGGACCGGGACAGCTCCCGCGCACCTACGGGGACTTCCACCCGGCCGGCCACGCCGACCTGTCCACGCACCTGCGTCACGTCGAACGGGCCTCCCGCAAACTGGCCCGCTCCACCTTCTACGCCATGTCCCGCTGGCAGGGCCGGATGGAGACCAAACAGGGCTTCCTCGGCAGGATCGTCGACATCGGCGCGGAACTCTTCGCCATGAGCGCCGCCTGCGTCCGGGCCGAACTCCTGCGATCCCAGGGCGACCACGGCCGCGAGGCCTACCAGCTCGCCGACACCTTCTGCCGCCAGTCCCGCATCCGGGTCGAGGAGCTCTTCACCCGTCTCTGGTCCAACACCGACGACCTCGACCGGCGGGTGGTCGACGGCGTCCTGTCGGGCACGTACACCTGGCTGGAGGAGGGCGTCATCGACCCGAGCGGCGACGGCCCGTGGATCGCCGACGCGACTCCGGGCCCCTCGGCCCGGGAGAACGTCCACCGGCAGGTCCGCTGAGTTCCGGACACCGGACCGGCGGGGGCGCCCACCCGATGGACGCCGTGCGCGTGGCACGGCAGGATGGGCGCCCGTGACCGTCATCCATGTCCCCGGCTCCAAGTCCGTCACCGCGCGCGCCCTCTTCCTGGCCGCCGCCGCGAACGGCACCAGCACCCTCGTACGTCCGCTTCACTCGGACGACACCGAGGGGTTCGCGGAAGGGCTCACCGCCCTCGGCTACGAGGTGAAGCGGGAGGACGAGGCCTGGCACCTCACGGGCCGCCCCACCGGGCCCGGCGTCACCGACGCCGATGTCTACTGCCGGGACGGCGCGACCACCGCCCGGTTCCTGCCGACCCTCGTGGCGGCCGGCACCCGGGGCAGCTTCCGCTTCGACGCCTCCGCCCAGATGCGCCGCCGCCCCCTCGCCCCGCTCACCGAGGCGCTGCGCACGCTCGGCGTCGACCTCCGCCACGAGGGAGCCGAGGGCCACCACCCGCTGCGCATCGAGGCCGCCGGCATCAAGGGCGGCGAACTGACCCTGGACGCCGGGCAGTCCAGCCAGTACCTCACCGCGCTGCTGATGCTCGGGCCGCTGACCTCGGAAGGGCTCACGATCACCGTGACCGACCTGGTGTCGGCGCCGTACATCGAGATCACCCTGGCGATGATGCGCAGCTTCGGCGTCGAGGTCACCCGCGGCGGCCCCGGAAACGCGGTCTTCACGGTGCCGCCCGGCGGCTACCGGGCCACCACCTACGGCATCGAGCCCGACGCCTCCACCGCCAGCTACTTCTTCGCGGCGGCGGCCGTCACGGGCGGCGAGGTCACCGTTCCCGGCCTCGGGAAGGGCGCACTCCAGGGGGATCTGCAGTTCGTCGACGTCCTGCGCAGGATGGGCGCGGAGGTGAACATGACGGCCGACGCCACGACGGTCCGCTCCCACGGCGGTCTCGCCGGCATCACGGTCAACATGCGCGACATCTCCGACACCATGCCGACGCTGGCCGGCATCGCCCCGTTCGCCTCGGGACCGGTCCGCATCGAAGACGTCGGCAACACCCGGGTGAAGGAGTGCGACCGGCTGGAGGCCTGCGCCGAGAACCTTCGGCGGATGGGCATCACGGTCGACACCGGCCCGGACTGGATCGAGATCCGGCCGGGCACACCCCGGCCCACGGAGATCGCCACCCACGGCGACCACCGCATCGTCATGTCGTTCGCCGTCACCGGCCTGCGGACACCGGGCATCACGTACGACGACCCCGGCTGCGTCCGCAAGACGTTCCCGCGGTTCCACGAGGCCTTCGCCGAGTTCGCGCAGCGCCTGGTCGGATAGCGGAGCGGGCCGGCCGATCGCCCAGCACGGTCCGAACGAGAGGTACTAGGCTCCGCGCCATGATGTCCGCCGCCGATGTGCTGTCCGTTCTGTCCGTGCTGCGCGAGGCCGGTGCGGAGGTCGTGATCGCCGGTGGCTGGGGAGTCGACGCCCTGCTCGGCGAGGAGACCCGCAGTCACAAGGACCTCGATCTGCTGCACCGCCACGAACAGGAGACCGCTCTCGTCGCAGCCCTGGCGGCGGCCGGCTACGCGGAGGCACTCGACTGGCGCCCCGCACGGTTCGTCCTCAGCCACCCCTCCGGACTCGACATCGACCTGCACCCCCTGCGGTTCGCTCCGGACGGTTCAGCGACGCAGTCCTCGCTCGACCCGGCGGAGCCGTTCCACTACCCGGCGGAGTGCTTTGTCACCGGCACCATCGGCGGCACGCGGGTGCGCTGCATCTCGGCGCTGCGGCAGGCCGAGTTCCACCAGGGGTACGAGCCGGGCGCAGCCGATCTGCACGACATGGCGCAACTCCGCCGGAAGTTCGGCGTGACCACGCACTTCTGAGCCGGGGAGCCGCCCCGGCGCCGCCTTCGGCCCGGTGCCGGTGCGGCACCATCGGGCGTCGGCCGGGAGTGCGACGAAGCAACACGGCAATCAGGGAATCGGGAATGGGGACGGGCATGGACGGGGCGAGGAACCCGCGGAAGCGGTGGCGCGGTTGGGCGGGCATCGGGATCGTGGCCACGATGGCCCTGGGCGCAACGGCCTGCGGCGACGAGGACGAAGCGGGTGCTTCCGGCAGCTCGGCAGGCGCGGGCAGGGACGGCAAGGCCTCGGCCGCGCCGTCCGCGCCCGCGGCCCCCGACAAGGCGCGGCTGACAGCCGCGTCCTTCACGGACGGCGAGAAGGTCGGCACGTACACGGCGTCCGAGTACGTCCTCGACGGCCCGCTCAGTGACGTGTACACCGCCGCCCCGGCGGGCTGTCAGCCGCTCGTCAGCCTCGCCGGAGAGGTCAGCGACCCGGCCCCGGCCGTCCAGGTCCAGCGCAAGGTCGACGTCCCGGAGGAGCTGCTCGGTCTCACCGTCGACGTCACCCTGCGCGGCTACGCGAACGGTGGCGCGGCCACCGTCATGAAGGCGCTCGGCAGGGCCGGCCAGGACTGTGCGGGCGGATTCACCGAGGAGCGGGCCGTAGCGGCCGCGAAGTATCTGAAGGTCGAACCCGCCGAGCCCCCCGCCTTCGCCGCCGAGGCCGACGAGTCGAAGGCGTACCGCTTCACCATCCTCGACGTGAAGGGCAAGGAGAAGCTGTACGAGTACCTCACCGTCGTCCGCTCCGGCTCCACGACCCTCGCCTTCCGGGCGGAGATCACCTCGGCCAAGGACATCGGCGGAGTGCCTCCCGAGGTCATGGCCGCCCAGTGGGCCAAGTTCCGTGCGGCGAAGGGCTGAGACCGGTATGAGTGAGCAGTCACGACGCGGCGCGGGGGACGCCCTGTCCTCACCCACAGCCGAAGCGGCAACAATGGGGGGCATGAGCGACAGCCCCGCCCCCCTCGCCGACCCGCACCTCGTCTTCGACGCCGTGGAAGGCCGCCGGGATCTCGTCATCCTCGGCTCCACCGGGTCCATCGGCACCCAGGCCATCGACCTGGTGCTGCGCAACCCCGACCGCTTCCGTGTCACCGCGCTCTCCGCGGCGGGCGGCCGGGTCGCCCTCCTCGCCGAGCAGGCCCGCCGGCTGGGGGTGCGCACGGTCGCCGTCGCCTCCCCCGACGCGGTGCCCGCCCTGCGCGAGGCGCTGGCCAAGGAGTACGGAGCGGGGGAAACGCCCCCCGAGATCCTTGCCGGACCCGACGCCGCGACGGAGCTGGCCGGCAGCGAGTGCCACACCGTGCTGAACGGGATCACCGGCTCGATCGGCCTCGCCCCCACCCTTGCCGCGCTGAAGGCGGGCCGCACCCTCGCGCTCGCCAACAAGGAGTCGCTGATCGTCGGCGGCCCGCTGGTCAAGGCGCTCGCCGCGCCCGGCCAGATCATCCCGGTCGACTCCGAGCACGCCGCGCTCTTCCAGGCGCTCGCGGCCGGCACGCGCGCCGATGTGCGCAAGCTGGTCGTGACCGCCTCCGGCGGCCCGTTCCGCGGACGCACCAGGAGTCAGCTCGCGGACGTCACGCGGGAACAGGCACTCGACCACCCGACCTGGGCGATGGGCCCGGTCATCACGGTCAACTCGGCCACCCTGGTCAACAAGGGTCTTGAGGTCATCGAGGCGCACCTCCTCTACGACATCCCCTTCGACCGGATCGAGGTCGTGGTCCACCCCCAGTCGTACGTCCACTCCATGGTGGAGTTCACCGACGGCTCCACCCTTGCCCAGGCCACCCCGCCCGACATGCGCGGACCGATCGCCATCGGCCTCGGCTGGCCGCAGCGCGTCCCCGACGCGGCGCCCGCCTTCGACTGGACGAAGGCCTCCACCTGGGAGTTCCACCCGCTCGACACCGAGGCCTTCCCGTCCGTCGGACTCGCGCGGCACGTGGGCACGCTGGGCGGTACCGCACCCGCGGTGTTCAACGCGGCGAACGAGGAGTGCGTGGACGCGTTCCTGGCCGGGCGGCTCGCCTTCAACGGCATCATGGACACCGTCACCGCGGTGGTGGAGGAACACGGAACGCCCGCTGCGGGAACTGCCCTCACCGTCGCGGACGTCCTTGAAGCGGAGACCTGGGCACGGACCCGGGCCCGGGAACTCTCGGCCAAGGCCACCGCGGAGGCGCGCGCATGAGCATGACGACGATCCTGCTGACCATTCTCGGCATCGCGGTCTTCGCCTTCGGCCTGCTCTTCTCCATCGCCTGGCACGAGCTGGGCCATCTGTCGACCGCGAAACTCTTCGGCATCCGCGTCCCCCAGTACATGGTCGGCTTCGGGCCGACCATCTGGTCGCGGAAGAAGGGCGACACGGAGTACGGGATCAAGGCCATCCCGGCAGGCGGCTACATCCGCATGATCGGGATGTTCCCGCCAGGACCGGACGGACGGCTGGAGGCACGCTCCACCTCGCCCTGGCGCGGCATGATCGAGGACGCCAGATCCGCCGCGTTCGAGGAGCTGGAACCGGGCGACGAGAAGCGCCTCTTCTACACGCGCAAGCCGTGGAAGCGCGTGATCGTCATGTTCGCCGGCCCCTTCATGAACCTGGTCCTGGCCGTGGCGATCTTTCTCGGCGTGGCCATGACCTTCGGATTCCAGACACAGACGACCGATGTCGCCGGTGTCCAGAAGTGCGTGATCTCCCAGAGCGAGAAGCGGGAGACCTGCGAGAAGTCCGACCCGGTCTCGCCGGCGCAGGCCGCCGGCCTGAAGGTGGGCGACAAGATCGTCGCCTTCAACGGCCAGAAGATCGACGAGTGGTCCGTACTCTCCGACAAGATCCGCGACACGATCGGCCCGGCCACCATCACGGTCCGGCGCGACGGCCAGGAGAAGACCCTGCACGCCGTGCTCCAGAAGAACGCGGTGGCGAAGAAGGACTCCGAGGGCGAGGTGATCCCGGGGAAGTTCGTCTCCGCCGGCTACCTCGGTTTCGCGGCGGAGACGAAGATCATCCCGCTCTCCTTCGGTGACTCCGTGGTCCGCATGGGCGACATGATCGAGAACGGCGTCGATTCGATCATCGCCCTGCCGTCCAAGATCCCCGCTCTCTGGGACGCGGCCTTCAGCGACGGCGAGCGCGCGGCCGACTCCCCGGTGGGCGTCGTCGGCGCGGCCAGGATCGGCGGCGAGGTGATGACGCTGGACGTACCGGCGCAGAACCAGGTCGCGATGATGCTGTTCCTGCTGGCCGGCTTCAACCTCTCGCTGTTCCTCTTCAACATGCTGCCCCTGCTGCCGCTCGACGGCGGCCACATCGCGGGGGCGCTGTGGGAGGCCCTGCGCCGGAACGCGGCGCGCCTCTTCAAGCGCCCCGACCCCGGCCCGTTCGATGTCGCCAAGCTGATGCCGGTCGCCTACGTGGTCGCCGGGGTCTTCATCTGCTTCACCCTGCTCGTCCTGGTCGCCGACGTCGTCAACCCGGTCAAGATCTCCTGACCGGCCCGCCCGGGGGTCATGCGTACCCCGAGTGACGACGGATGCGCGCACCGCGTCCGGGAGCCCATATTTTGCCCGGGTTCCCGGACGCGGTGTGCTTCGTGGCGGGCCCGGTGCCGTAACCTCGAAGGCTGGAGCCCGCCGAATTCGGGACCTCGATCCACACCTTGGGGATGCTCAGCGCATGACTGCGATTTCTCTCGGAATGCCCACCGTTCCGACCCAGCTCGCCGTACGGCGGGTCAGCCGCAAGATCCAGGTCGGGTCGGTGGCGGTCGGCGGGGACGCGCCGGTCTCGGTGCAGTCGATGACGACGACGCGTACGTCGGACATCGGCGCCACGCTGCAGCAGATCGCGGAGCTGACCGCCTCGGGCTGCCAGATCGTGCGGGTCGCGT
This sequence comes from Streptomyces sp. NPDC026062, assembly GCF_055568375.1. Lineage (NCBI taxonomy): Bacteria > Bacillati > Actinomycetota > Actinomycetes > Kitasatosporales > Streptomycetaceae > Streptomyces > Streptomyces sp. NPDC026062. The sequence goes on along the minus strand of NZ_JBVHOQ010000009.1, from coordinate 44,753 downwards.
GCCCGACACAGGACGACGCGGACGCGCTCGCGACGATCGCCTCGAAGTCGCAGATCCCGGTGATCGCGGACATCCACTTCCAGCCGAAGTACGTGTTCGCCGCGATCGACGCGGGCTGCGCGGCAGTGCGTGTGAACCCGGGGAACATCAAGCAGTTCGACGACAAGGTCAAGGAGATCGCGCGGGCGGCCAACGACGCCGGGACGCCGATCCGGATCGGCGTGAACGCGGGCTCGCTGGACGCGCGGCTGCTGAAGAAGTACGGCAAGGCGACGCCGGAGGCCCTGGTGGAGTCGGCGCTGTGGGAGGCGTCCCTCTTCGAGGAGCACGGCTTCCGGGACATCAAGATCTCGGTGAAGCACAACGACCCGGTCGTCATGGTCAACGCCTACCGGCAGCTCGCCGCACAGTGCGACTATCCGCTGCACCTGGGTGTGACCGAGGCGGGCCCGGCGTTCCAGGGCACCATCAAGTCGGCCGTGGCCTTCGGCGCCCTGCTCAGCGAGGGCATCGGTGACACGATCCGGGTCTCGCTGTCCGCGCCGCCGGCCGAGGAGGTCAAGGTCGGACTCCAGATCCTGGAGTCGCTGAACCTGAAGCAGCGCCGGCTCGAGATCGTGTCCTGCCCGTCCTGCGGCCGTGCGCAGGTGGACGTCTACAAGCTGGCGGACCAGGTCAGCGCCGGTCTTGAGGGCATGGAGGTGCCGTTGCGCGTCGCCGTGATGGGCTGTGTCGTCAACGGCCCCGGCGAGGCGCGCGAGGCGGACCTGGGCGTGGCCTCGGGCAACGGCAAGGGCCAGATCTTCGTCAAGGGCGAGATCATCAAGACGGTGCCCGAGTCGAAGATCGTCGAGACCCTCATCGAGGAAGCCCTCAAGATCGCCGAACAGATGGAGAAGGACGGCGTCGCCTCCGGCGAGCCCGAGGTCTCCATCAGCTGAACCATGACGTCCACGACAGCGCCCCGCAGGAGGAACGGTCCTCCTCGCGGGGCGCTGCGCGTGAGCGAGCTCACCGCATTCCGCAGAAACGGTTCACGGCCACGAGCGGCGCCCCCCAGCCTCTTTGGGTACAGTGCGGAAATCAGCAGACCGCATGGTGAGGCCCCCTCGTGTTGACGCAGACCACCACCCGGGTCCTCGAACCCAGCGACCTCGGCGCCGCCCTCGCGGTGCTGGAGAGCGAACCCGTAGCCAATGCCTTCGTGACCTCCCGGGTCCGGATCGCGGGCCTCGACCCCTGGCGCCTCGGCGGCGAGATGTGGGGCTGGTACGCCGACGGCAGGCTGCGCTCCCTCTGCTACTCGGGAGCCAACCTCGTCCCCATCTGCGCCACCCCCGAGGCCGTCCGCGCCTTCGCCGACCGCGCCCGCCGGGCCGGTCGCCGCTGCTCCTCGATCGTGGGCCCCGCCGGTCCCACCGCACAGCTGTGGCGGCTCCTCGAACCGGGCTGGGGCCCCGCCCGGGAGGTCCGTGCCAACCAGCCGCTCATGGTCACCGAGAGCCAGTCCGCCGACGTGGCCCCCGACCCGCTGGTCCGCCGCGTCCGCAAGGACGAGATCGACGTCCTCATGCCGGCCTGCGTGGCCATGTTCACCGAAGAGGTCGGCATCTCCCCGCTCGCGGGCGACGGCGGACTCATCTACCAGGCCCGCGTCGCCGAACTCGTCGGCGCCGGCCGTTCCTTCGCCCGGATCGACGACGGCAAGGTCGTCTTCAAGGCGGAGATCGGCGCCACCACCGCGCAGGCCTGCCAGATCCAGGGCGTCTGGGTCGCCCCCGAGTTCCGTGGCCGAGGACACTCCGAGACCGGCATGGCGGCTGTCCTGCGGTACGCACTGGCCGACGTCGCGCCGATCGTCAGCCTGTACGTGAACGACTACAACACCCCCGCCCGCAAGGCGTACCGCCGCATCGGCTTCCGTGAGACCGGCGCCTTCATGAGCGTGCTGTTCTGATCCCGCCGCCGGGCTGCCCCGGCCCGTACCCGGCACCCCGCCACGGACAGTAGGGTCTGCTCATGGCAGCAGTTTCCGGGGGCGGCCCCCACACCACCGACGTCCGGATCGGACCGATCGATCTGGCCGCACGCGTGGACGAGGCGCTCGCCGTCCAGGCCGTCGCCTTCGGACTCGGCCCCGAAGAGATCGAAGTGCGCCGCCACATCGTCCTCAGACACCTCGACCACCCCCGTGCCCGCGCGCTCGGTGCCATGACCCCGGACGGGGACCTCGTCGGGTTCGTCTACGGCATGCCCAACGAACGGGGCCACTGGTGGTCCACCGTCGTCGAGCCCTATCTGCGCGCCACCGGCTCGGCCGGCTGGCTCGACGACTCCTTCGTGATCACCGAGCTCCATGTCCACCCGGAGTTCCAGAACGCCGGCATCGGCCGCACCCTCATCACCACCATCACGGACGCCGTCGACCAGCCCCGCTCCATCCTCTCCGCGATCGACACGGAGAGCCCGGCCCGCGGTCTGTACCGCTCGCTCGGCTACCGGGACCTGGCCCGGCAGGTGCATTTCCCCAGCGCTCCCACGCCGTACGCGGTCATGGGAGCGCCGCTTCCGCTGCTCCGCACCGGGCGTCTCTGAGGCAATCGATTTCCGCCCGCCCCCGCCGCCCGGCTAACCTCCTGCACATCACCCTTCCGAGCAGGAGTTCATCATGGCCCAGGTCCAGCGCATGTCCCGATTGATGATCAAGACACTGCGCGACGACCCGGCGGACGCCGAGACGCTCAACCACAAGCTCCTCGTCCGCGCCGGATACGTACGCCGCACCGCGGCCGGCATCTGGTCCTGGCTGCCGCTCGGCAAGAAGGTGCTGGAGAACATCACCCGCGTCGTCCGCGAGGAGATGGACGCCATCGGCGGCCAGGAGGTCCTGCTCCCCGCGCTGCTCCCCAAGGAGGCGTACGAGGCGAGCGGCCGGTACGACGAGTACGGCGACCTGCTGTTCCGGCTCAAGGACCGCAAGGGCGCCGACTACCTCCTCGGCCCGACGCACGAAGAGGTCTTCACCCAGGTCGTCAAGGACATGTGCTCGTCCTACAAGGACCTGCCCGTGATCCTGTACCAGATCCAGACGAAGTACCGCGACGAGGCCCGTCCCCGCGCCGGTGTGCTGCGCGGCCGTGAGTTCCAGATGAAGGACTCGTACTCCTTCGACACCACCGACGAGGGTCTGGCCGAGGCGTACCAGCTGCACCGCGGCGCCTACATCCGGATCTTCGAGCGGCTCGGCCTCGACCACCGCATCGTCTCCGCCGTCTCCGGAGCCATGGGCGGCTCCGCGTCCGAGGAGTTCCTCGCGCCCGCGCCGGCCGGCGAGGACACCTTCGTCGACTGCCCCCACTGCGACTACGCCGCCAACACCGAGGCCGTGACCTTCGTCGCCACCCCGGCCGACGGCTCGGCGACCGGCCCCGTCGAGGAGCTGGACACCCCCGACACCCCGACCATCGAGAGCCTCGCCGCCCACCTCGGTGTCCCGGCCTCCGCCACGCTGAAGAACCTCCTGGTCAAGGTCGACGGCGAGATCGTGGCCGTGGGCGTGCCCGGTGACCGCGAGGTCGACCTGGGCAAGCTCGGCGAGCACCTCACGCCCGCCGTGGTCGAGCTCGTCACCGCCGAGGACTTCGTGGGCCGCCCCGACCTGGTCCGCGGCTACGTCGGCCCGCAGGGTCTGGAGAAGGTCCGCTACATCGCCGACCCCCGCGTCGCCGCAGGCACCGCCTGGATCACGGGTGCCAACAAGGAGGGCAAGCACGCGAGGAACGTCGTGGCGGGCCGTGACTTCGAGGTCGACGACTACCTCGACGTCGTCGTCGTCGAGGCGGGTGACCCCTGCCCCAAGTGCGGCACCGGCCTCCAGGTCGACCGCGCCATCGAGATCGGCCACATCTTCCAGCTCGGCCGCAAGTACGCCGACATCTTCTCCCTCGACGTCCTCGGCCAGCAGGGCAAGCCCGTCCGCGTCACGATGGGCTCGTACGGCATCGGCGTCTCCCGCGCGGTGGCCGCCCTCGCCGAGCAGACCGCCGACGACAAGGGCCTGTGCTGGCCCCGCGAGATCGCCCCGGCCGACGTGCACGTCGTCGCCGCGGGCAAGGCGCTCCAGACGGAGCTCGCCCTCGACGTCTCCGAGAAGCTGAACGCCGCCGGTCTGCGCGTCCTGGTCGACGACCGCCCCGGCATCTCGCCCGGTGTGAAGTTCACCGACTCCGAACTGATCGGTGTCCCGAAGATCCTCGTCGCCGGCCGCCGCTCGGCCGAGGGCGTCCTGGAGCTGAAGGACCGCCGCACCGGTGAGCGCGAGGAGCTCACGGTCGACGAGGCCATCGCCCGCCTCACCGAGTAGGGCTGACCGCTCCGCCGGCAGTGCGAAGGGCCCCGGCACGGATCTCCGTGCCGGGGCCCTTCGGCATGCGGGACTACAGCCAGCCCGCGAACTCCAGCGTCACTTCGCCCTCCTGCCGGCGCCCCGCCGCGAGCGCCCGGGTACCCGACTCCACCGCGCGGAACAGGGTCCAGCCGTGCAGCCGCTCGCGGTCCACGTCCAGCGCGTCGGCGAGCTTCTTGATCCTGCGCCGGGCGGTGACCGCACCGCCGGGGGAGGCGATCAGGTCCTCGACCCGGTCCCGCACCAGCCGCGCCAGATCGTAGGCCCGCTCGCCGACCACCGGCTCGGGGCCGACCGTCAGCCAGGGCACGCGCTCGCCCGAGAGGACCTTGCTCTGCCGGAAGTTGCCGTGCAGCAGCAGGTCGGCCTCGGGGGAGTGGGCGACCAGTTCCCCGCGGGCCGCCAGCGCCGCGGAGACCAGGGGCTCCAGCGTCGGATCGGCCGTCGCGGAGGACCTCATCGCCTCGATCCGCAGCCCGGTCCGTTCGGCGACCGTCTCGAAGGCGTGCTCCGGGGGCGGTTCGACCCAGAGCCGCCGCACCGTGCCCGCCGCCTCCAGCAGGGCCTTCGCCTCGGGCAGCGAACGCAGCGACATCTCGGGGTGCAGCCGCTCCAGCAGCAGGGCACCCCCCGCGGCGGGCGCCCCGTCCTCCGAAGCCACCAGGTTCACCGCGCCCCAGCCGTTCCAGTGGGCCAATGCCGCCCTTTCGAGCTCAGGGGCCGCGCAGGCGGGGGCGAGCTTCAAGGCGGCCGGGGTGCCGGCGGCATCGCGTACCAGCAGGACCAGGCTGCTGCGCCCGCCCGGGGCGGCGACCCGTTCCACGGTCATCTCCCGCCCGGCCGAGGCCAGTGCCTGTTCGGCCAGTAGGGGAAGCCGTGCGAGCCAGTCCCCGGCGGCCGTATCCCCGTACGACTCGCCGAGCGCTCGCACCAGACGCTGCGGCGGTTCAAAACCCATACGTGCCGTGTTCCCTTTCCGATCTCGCTCAGTGCGCCGTGCCGGCCCGGTCCTCAGGCAGACCCGGCCCCCGTCGCCTTGCCCGTCGCACCGGTCCCGTCGGTGCGGGACCCGTCCGCGGCCCGCTCGGCGAGCCCGGGAAAGGGTACGCCGCTGCCGCGCCAGCGGACCGCGCGCACCGCTGCCTCGCGCAGCGCGTCCGCCGCCGACCGCCGCAACGGGCCGTCCGAGGCCCGTACGAGGTCGGAGTAGACGTCCGCGACCCGGTCCTCCAGCTCGGCGGCGAGACGCACGGCCGAGGCGGCGTCCGGTACCGCGAACGGCAGAGCGTACGCGGGAGCGGCGGCCACCGGTTCGCCGCCCAGGCCGCGCACCGTCCGTACCAGCGCGTCGCGCCGGGCCCGGTGGGCGTGGTGCGCGGTGGTGGCCTCGGCGCGGCGGTCCTGGGCGACCCGGCCGCCGGCCACTCCGTATCCGTACACGGCCGCGTGTTCGGCGGCCAGCGCCGCCTGTGCGGCCTCCAGCGTCCCGTCGTCGCTCATGCCTTCGTCTCCTTGGCCAGCTCGGTCAGCAGATAGGCGTGGGCGGAGGACGCGGCCGCGACCGACGCGAGCAGCCGGGCGAGTTCCGGCGGGGCCTTCATCAGCGCCTGGGTGTGCGAGGCCGCGGCACGGCGCTCCGCGGCGGCCAGCTCCCTGACCGCCGACGCGGCGTCACCGGTGCCCGGCCGGGTCCGGACGAGGCCGAGCGCGTCGCCGGGGCCCAGGGCCGTGATGTGGGAGCGGACGGCGTCCCGCAGGGGGGTGAGCCCGGCGGCGGTCGAGGGATGGGCCCGGACGACGCTCTCGTACTGGGCGAAGAGCGAGGTGCTCACGCCACGGGCCTTTCCCCGGAGCGAGGCCTCGGACGCCTCGGACATCTCCGCCGGCGACCGGTCGGCGGCGGTCCGCGCGTCCGCCCGCGCGGAATCCTTGCGGCCCGCGCTCTCGTCGTCGTCGCTGCCGCAGCCTGCCAGCACCGCCCCCAGAGCGATCGCTCCCGTCGCGGTCAGCGCTCCTCTGCGCGTCGTCCCCGTGCGCCGCACCTGTTCTCCTTCGGGCCTGGACCTGTCTTGACTGGATCTGTCCGGAAGTGATCACTGTTGGTGAGCGTACCCGCGCCCCGAAGGCCGGCGGACAGCAACACCCTCCGGGACCGGATACCCTTTGACCAGACACGCGACGATCCCCCACAACAGCACACGCGGCCGAGGAGTCACCCGGATGAGCACCACCCAGAGCGAGAGGCTGCGCGGGCTGGTCGAACCGCTCGTCAGCGCCGAGCAGCTGGATCTGGAAGAGATCGAAGTGTCCCGGGCAGGCCGCCGCCGGGTGCTGCGGATCATCGTGGACTCCGAGGACGGCGTGGAGCTCGACGCCTGTGCGGATCTGAGCCGCGCGATCTCCGCCAAGCTCGACGAGACCGACGCGATGGGCGAGGAAGAATACGTCCTGGAGGTCAGCTCTCCCGGTGCCGACCGCCCGCTGACGGAGCACCGCCACTACGTACGCGCCACGGGCCGCCTGGCCCGGCTGACGCTGAGCGAGGGCGGCGAGCTGGTGGCCCGCGTCCTCGCGGTCGACGAGGAAGGCCTGGACCTCGAAGTGCCGGGCGTCAAGGGCCGTAAGCCCACCTCCCGCCGGATCGCCTTCGCCGAGATCGCCAGGGCGCGCGTGGAGCTGGAATTCAACCGCAAGGACAAGAAGGAAGAGGAGGCGTAGCCGTGGACATCGATGTGAAGCTTCTGAAGGGCTTGGCGCAGGACAAGGAGATCCCCTTCGACGTGCTCGTCGAGGCGATCGAGTCGGCCCTCCTCATCGCGTACCATCGCACGGACGGCAGCCACCGCAGGGCGCGCGTGGAGCTCGACGAGCGCGGCCATGTGACCGTGTGGGCCAAGGAGGACCCGGCCGACCTCGAGGAGGGCCAGGAGCCCAAGGAGTTCGACGACACCCCGTCGGGCTTCGGCCGGATCGCCGCGACCACCGCCAAGCAGGTCATCCTGCAGCGGCTGCGCGACGCGGAGGACGACCGGACCTTCGGCGAGTACGCGGGCCACGAGGGCGATGTCGTCACCGGCGTCGTCCAGCAGGGCAAGGACCCGAAGAACGTCCTGGTCGACATCGGCAAGCTGGAGGCCATCCTGCCGGTGCAGGAGCAGGTGCCCGGCGAGGAGTACACGCACGGCCTGCGGCTGCGCACCTATGTCGTACGGGTGGCCAAGGGTGTCCGGGGCCCGTCCGTGACGCTGTCGCGCACCCACCCCAACCTGGTGAAGAAGCTCTTCGCGCTGGAGGTCCCGGAGATCGCCGACGGCTCCGTCGAGATCTGCGCGATCGCCCGCGAGGCCGGCCACCGCTCCAAGATCGCCGTCCGCTCCACCCGCTCGGGCCTCAACGCCAAGGGCGCCTGCATCGGCCCGATGGGCGGACGTGTCCGCAACGTCATGGCCGAGCTGCACGGCGAGAAGATCGACATCGTGGACTGGTCGGACGACCCGGCCGAGATGGTCGCCAACGCGTTGTCGCCCGCACGGGTGAGCGAGGTCGAGGTTGTTGACCTCGGTACGCGTTCCGCCCGGGTCACCGTGCCGGACTACCAGCTCTCGCTGGCGATCGGCAAGGAGGGGCAGAACGCCCGCCTGGCCGCGCGTCTGACGGGCTGGCGGATCGACATCCGTCCGGACACCGAGACCGACGCCGAGCGTGACGTCGCCGACCGTGAGCGGGCCGAGCGGGCCCGGGAGCGTTCGGAGCGGCGCTGACCGACGGCGGTCCCGAAGGCCCCCCGGACCCCGGTCCGGACCGGGGTCCGCAGGGATGACAGGGAATAGATCTCGTCGGCGCGCCGCTGAGATCACGACAACATCCGTTCGATTGTTGCCCCAAAGGGGTGAGGTCGGTACGGGGAGGTAGACTTAAACGTGTCTGGCCGGACGCACGCCCGCGCTTGCCCCGAGCGAACCTGTGTGGGATGCCGGGAGCGAGTGGCCAAGAGCGAGCTGCTGCGCATTGTGGTGGACGGGGACGCGTGCGTCCCCGATCCTCGCGGTACGCTGCCCGGCCGGGGTGCCTACGTGCACCCCGTCTCCGACTGTCTGGACCTGGCGGTTCGCCGTCGGGCTTTCCCCCGGGCCTTCAAGGTCAAGGGGCCGTTCGACCCCGCTGCGGTGCAGCGGTTCGTCGAGCGGGTGACACCGTAAGAAAATGAACGGCACGGGTCCCCGTGCGGTCAGGTACCTCGCGAGTTGGAAGTAGGTCGAGATTGCGATGAGCACTCGATGAGTACGCGATGAGTACGCCCATGAAGTAGCGACGGTCCGGCGGTAACCCGGACCTAAAAGGAGCGAAGTGGCTAAGGTCCGGGTATACGAACTCGCCAAGGAGTTCGGGGTTGAGAGCAAGGTCGTCATGGCCAAGCTCCAAGAACTCGGTGAATTCGTACGTTCGGCGTCCTCGACGATCGAGGCGCCGGTTGTACGCAAGTTGACTGACGCACTGCAGGGGCCCGGCGGCAACGCCGGCAAGTCCGCTGCAAAGCCTGGCGCGCCCCGTAAGGCCGCCCCCGCCAAGCCCGCAGCGCCCTCCCCGGCCGCTGCGGCACGTCCCGCTGCCCCGAAGCCCGGCGCCCCGGCCCCCAAGCCGGCCGCTGCCCAGGCCCCGGCGAGCAGCACCCCCGCTGCGCCTTCCGCGCCGTCCGCCGGCCCGCGTCCGGGCCCCAAGCCCGCGCCGAAGGCCGCCCCGGTCACCCCGGTGCCCGCGGCCGAGTTCTCGGCTCCGGCTCCGGCCCAGCCGGCAGCGCCGCAGCAGCAGGCCCCGCGTCCCACGGGTGCCACCCCTGGTCCCCGCCCCGCCCGTCCGGCTCCGGCCGGCGGTCAGCGCGACGGCGGTCAGCGTGATGGCGGCCGTGGTGGAGAGCGTGGCGCCGAGCGCCCCGCCCGCCCCGCGGGCCAGGGCGCCCCGCGCCCCGGTGGCGCGCGTCCGGCCGGTCCCCGTCCGGGCAACAACCCCTTCACCTCCGGTGGCTCGACGGGCATGGCCCGTCCGCAGTCGCCCCGTCCCGGTGGCGCCCCGCGCCCCGGTGGCGGCCAGGAGCGTCCCGGCGCCCCGCGTCCGCAGGGCGGCCCCGGCGGCGCCCCGCGTCCGCAGGGCCAGGGTCAGGGCGGCGCACGTCCGACCCCGGGCGGCATGCCGCGCCCGCAGGCTCCCCGTCCGGGCGGTGCCCCCGGTGGTAACCGTCCGAACCCGGGCATGATGCCGCAGCGTCCCGCTGCCGGCCCGCGTCCCGGTGGTGGCCCCGGCGGTGGCCGTGGTCCCGGTGGCGGCGGTCGTCCCGGCGGCGGTGGCGGCGCTGGTCGTCCCGGTGGCGGCGGCTTCGCGGGCCGTCCGGCCGGTCCCGGCGGCGGTGGCGGCGGTTTCGCCGGTCGTCCCGGTGGCGGTGGCGGTGGCGGCGCTGGTCGTCCCGGTGGTGGCGGCGGCTTCGGCGGCCGTCCCGGATTCGGTGGGCGTCCCGGTGGCCCCGGTGGCCGTGGTGGCACACAGGGCGCCTTCGGCCGCCCCGGTGGTCCCGCGCGTCGTGGTCGCAAGTCGAAGCGGCAGAGGCGCCAGGAGTACGAGGCCATGCAGGCCCCGTCGGTGGGCGGCGTCATGCTGCCTCGCGGCAACGGACAGGCCGTCCGGCTGTCGCGCGGTGCCTCCCTCACCGATTTCGCCGAGAAGATCAACGCCAACCCGGCGTCGCTCGTCGGCGTGATGATGAACCTCGGCGAGATGGTCACTGCCACGCAGTCCGTCTCCGACGAGACGCTGAAGCTCCTCGCGGACGAGATGAACTTCGTCCTGGAGATCGTCAGCCCGGAGGAGGAGGACCGCGAGCTGCTCGAGTCCTTCGACATCGAGTTCGGCGAGGACGAGGGCGGCGAAGAGGCTCTGGTCTCCCGTCCGCCGGTCGTGACCGTCATGGGTCACGTCGACCACGGTAAGACCCGGCTGCTGGACGCCATCCGCAAGACGAACGTCGTCGCGGGCGAGGCCGGCGGTATCACGCAGCACATCGGTGCGTACCAGGTCGGCGCCGAGGTCAACGGCGAGGACCGCAGGATCACCTTCATCGACACCCCGGGTCACGAGGCGTTCACCGCCATGCGTGCACGTGGTGCGAAGTCCACCGACATCGCGATCCTCGTGGTGGCGGCGAACGACGGTGTGATGCCCCAGACGATCGAGGCGCTGAACCACGCCAAGGCGGCCGACGTGCCGATCGTGGTCGCGGTCAACAAGATCGACGTCGAGGGCGCGGACCCGACCAAGGTGCGCGGTCAGCTCACCGAGTTCGGTCTGGTGGCCGAGGAGTACGGCGGCGACACGATGTTCGTCGACATCTCCGCCAAGCAGGGCCTCAACATCGAGGCTCTTCTGGAGGCCGTCGTCCTCACCGCCGACGCCTCGCTCGACCTGCGGGCCAACCCGGAGCAGGACGCGCAGGGTATTGCGATCGAGTCCCACCTCGACCGCGGCCGCGGTGCCGTCGCGACCGTCCTCGTCCAGCGAGGCACGCTGCGGGTCGGCGACACGATGGTGGTCGGCGACGCGTACGGCCGAGTCCGCGCGATGCTCGACGACAAGGGCGAGAACGTCGAGGAAGCGGGTCCCTCGACCCCCGTCCTCGTGCTCGGTCTCACCAACGTCCCGGGTGCCGGCGACAACTTCCTGGTCGTCGACGAGGACCGTACGGCCCGTCAGATCGCCGAGAAGCGTGCCGCTCGTGAGCGCAACGCCAACTTCGCCCGCAAGGGTGTCCGGTTCTCCCTGGAGAACCTGGACGAGGCGCTCAAGGCCGGTCTGGTCCAGGAGCTCAACCTCATCATCAAGGGCGACGCGTCCGGTTCGGTGGAGGCTCTCGAGTCCTCGCTGCTCCAGCTCGACGTCGGTGAAGAGGTCGACATCCGGGTCCTGCACCGCGGTGTGGGTGCGGTCACCGAGTCGGACATCGACCTGGCGACCGGCTCCGACGCCATCGTGATCGGCTTCAACGTGCGCGCCGCGGGGCGTGCCGCGCAGATGGCCGACCGCGAAGGTGTGGACGTCCGGTACTACTCGGTCATCTACCAGGCGATCGAAGAGATCGAAGCGGCCCTCAAGGGCATGCTCAAGCCGGAGTACGAAGAGGTCGAGCTCGGCACGGCGGAGATCCGCGAGATCTTCCGCTCGTCCAAGCTGGGCAACATCGCCGGTGTGCTGGTCCGGTCCGGCGAGGTCAAGCGCAACACCAAGGCGCGCCTGCTGCGCGATGGCAAGGTCATCGCGGAGAACCTCAACATCTCCGGTCTGCGCCGCTTCAAGGACGACGTCACCGAGATCCGCGAAGGCTTCGAGGGCGGTATCAACCTCGGAAACTTCAACGACATCAAGATCGACGATGTCATCGCGACGTACGAGATGCGCGAGAAGCCGCGAGGCTGACCCGTACCTCAACAGTCGGGGCCGGTCGACGGGACATATTTCCGTCGATCGGCCCCGGCCGTTCCGTGTACGGTTCTTGTGTCCCTGCCAATCACCGGCGGGGCGCGAACCCGAACCGGCGGGACATCCGGACACATATGTATGTGGGGACACTGTCCTTCGACCTGCTTCTCGGCGACGTACGGTCGCTGAAGGAGAAGCGCTCCATAGTCCGTCCGATCGTTGCCGAGCTCCAGCGCAAGTACGCGGTGAGCGTGGCGGAGACGGGCGGTCAGGACCTCCATCGCAGGGCCGAGATCGGCCTCGCCGTGGTCTCCGGGGACACCGGACACCTCACAGACGTGCTCGACCGGTGCGAGCGACTGGTCGCCGGCCGGCCGGAAGTGGAGCTGCTGTCCGTACGGCGGCGGCTGCACAGCGACGAAGACGATTGAGTAAGGCTAAGGAGACGGACCAGTGGCCGACAACGCGCGGGCTAAGAAGCTGGCGGACCTCATCCAGGAGGTGGTCGCCGAGAAACTGCAGCGTGGGATCAAGGACCCGCGCCTGGGTACGCACGTGACCATCACGGACACCCGCGTCACCGGTGACCTGCGGGAGGCCACGGTCTTCTACACGGTCTACGGCGACGACGAGGAGCGGGCCAGCGCGGCCGCCGGACTGGAGAGCGCCAAGGGCATCCTGCGCTCGGCGGTCGGCTCGGCGGCGGGGACGAAGTTCACCCCCACGCTCTCCTTCGTGGCGGACGCGCTGCCCGAGAACGCCAAGGCGATCGAGGACCTCCTCGACCGGGCACGGGCCTCGGACGCGAGGGTGCGTGAAGCGTCGTCCGGCGCCACGTACGCCGGCGACGCGGACCCGTACCGCAAGCCGGAGGACGAGGACGAGGACTCACCTTCCGCATGACGCAGAACAAAACGCCCCGGGCAGGCAGCAGGAGCGCGGCGGCCTCGGGCAAGGGCGGTAGCGGACCGGAGGACGGCCTTGTCATCGTCGACAAGCCGTCCGGCTTCACCTCGCACGACGTCGTCGCCAAGATGCGCGGGATCGCCCGGACCCGCCGTGTCGGCCACGCCGGCACGCTGGACCCGATGGCCACCGGCGTCCTCGTGCTCGGCGTCGAGAAGGCCACCAAGCTCCTCGGCCATCTCGCACTGACCGAGAAGGAGTACCTCGGTACGATCCGGCTCGGCCAGGACACCGTCACGGACGACGCGGAGGGCGAGATCACCTCGTCCACCGACGCCTCCGGGGTGACACGCGAAGGCATCGACGCGGGTGTCGCCGCCCTGACCGGCGCCATCATGCAGGTGCCGTCCAAGGTGAGCGCCATCAAGATCGACGGCAAGCGGTCCTACGCGCGGGTGCGCGGCGGCGAGGAGTTCGAGATCCCGGCACGACCGGTGACCATCTCGTCCTTCCACGTCTACGACGTGCGCGAGGCCGTTGCCGAGGACGGCACGCCGGTGGTCGACCTGGTCGTCTCGGTGGTCTGTTCCTCCGGTACGTACATCCGGGCCATCGCGCGTGACCTCGGCGCCGGGCTCGGTGTGGGCGGGCATCTGACCGCACTGCGGCGCACCCGGGTCGGTCCGTACGGTCTCGACGCCGCGCGGACGCTCGACCAGCACCAGGAGGAGCTGGTCGTGATGCCGGTGGCCGAAGCAGCCGCCTCGGCGTTCTCACGCTGGGACGTCGACGAACGACGGGCCAAGTTGTTGCTGAACGGCGTACGGCTCGACATGCCCGCACATCCGCCGGGGCCCGTCGCGGTCTTCGGGCCCGACGGGCGGTTCCTGGTGCTCGTCGAGGAGCAGAACGGCAAGGCCAAGAGCCTCGCCGTCTTCGCCTGACACGCGGGGGCCCTGCCCCCGGGCGTGGAGCGGGCAGAGCCCCCGTGCCCGTTCCACGCCCCCACCGGATTCTGTCCGGCGAACACCCCTGATTCACCCCAATGGGCAGGCGCTCGGAGTGAATCAGGGGTGCAAACGGGGCGCTTTTTCCCTGAGTGTCACAAACGTCGATCATCACCGTCCTAACGTCGGCGCATGGGATGCGGGGACCGGGCGACGTTGGTACGACTGTGCGATCCGGCCGGCCGGCCGAGGGGGACCGGCTTCGTCGCCGACGCCCAGGGCACGGTGGTGACCAGCCATGAGGCGGTCGACGGCCTGCCCCACCTCCTCGTGCGCGGCACCGGCGGCCGCAGCTGCCGCGTCGAGGCCCACGACATCACCGCCCTGCCGGAACTCGGCCTCGCGCTCCTGCCCACCGGCGGACCGGACGCACTCGCTGTGCCGCCCCTGCCGATCGCGACCAGGGAGCGGACCGACGCCGGTACGTATGTGGAGATCGCCGCGCACGGCTGGCGCGAGGCCCGCGTCCTCGGCGCGACTTCGGCGACGTACACCGCCGGAGGCCGCACCCATGCGATCGGCCGGGCGCTGGAACTGGCCCTCGGCACCGACGGCAGGGACGCGCTCCGGCTCGGCGGCGCCGCCGTCGGCGGGCCCGTGCTCGACCCGGACAGCGGCGCCGTCATCGCTGTCCTCGGCACCGCCCTGCGCACCGGGCACGGCGCCGCCGGCTGCGCGGTGCCGCTGGCAGGACCGGAGCGGGGCGGCCCGCTGGGCGACCTGCTCCGGCGCAACGCGATGGAGGTACCCGGCTACGGACTCGACCTCAACGCGGCGGGGGCGCTCCAGCTCACCGCGATGTCGGTCGGCTCCGCGGGCGGCCCGAGGGCCTGGCGCGATCCGGTGGAACGGCCCGACGTCCTTGCCGAGTTCGACGCCTTCACCGCGGCCGGCCCGGCCTCGGACGCGAAGCGGTCCGCAGTGGTGCTCGGCCTGGTCGGAGCCCCTGGCACCGGCCGTACCACCGAACTCGCCGCACTCGCCGCGCGACGGGCCCGGTGCCCGGTGCCCGCGCTCACCCTGTGGCTGCGCGGCGCCGATCTGGTGGCCGGCGACTGCTCCGTCGCCGACGCGATCGCGCGCACACTCCGGCAGTCCGGACGCATCGTCACCGCCGCCGGAGCCATCGGTGACATGGAGACCGCCACTCCCGAGCGGCTGGCCGGGCTGGCCGCCGACGCCGGCAGTCCCCTGCTCGTCCTGCTGGACGGTCCCGAGGAGATGCCGCCCGTCCTGGCACACCGGCCGGCCCGGTGGATGTCGGGCACGGCCGACTGGCTGCACGAGCACGGGGCGCGGCTGGTCATCGCCTGCCGGCCCGAGTACTGGGAGACCGCGGGCGCGCTCTGCCCGCCCGCATCCCTCCACCGCCCGGCCCGGCCCGCCGGACGGCTCCCGTCGGCCGTCCGCATCGGCGACCTGACCGCGGGCCAGGCCGAACAGGCCCGGGAGGGATACGCCCTTCCGCCCGACGCCCTGGCCGTCGGCCACGACCGGCACCCCCTCACACTGCGGCTGCTCGCGGAGGTACGCGAGGCCCTGCCGACGGGCACCGCGGGGCGCCCCGGCACGGAGGAGGTCTTCGGTGCCCACCTCGACCTCATGTGCCTGCGCATCGCGGTCCGGATCGCCGCCCAGTGGCGTCCCGCGCCGCACGGCACGGTGGTACGGCGGCTGGCGGCACGAGTGGCGGGCCAGGTACACGAGGCGGCCCGGCGCTGCCTGGGGCCCGGGCAGGGAGAGCTGGACCGGGCCGCGTTCGAGGAGGTCTTCCCCTGGCGCACGGGCTGGGCGTCGGCGGTGCTGACCGAGGGCCTGCTGGTCCCGGCGGGAGCGGGGTACCGGTTCGCGCACGAGGAGCTGGGCGACTGGGTCCAGGGCGCGCATCTGGACCTGGACGCGGCACTGCGGGCGCTGGTGCACCGGTGGCACGCGGACCCGGGTGCCGTGGCGGGGGAGGGCCGGGACCGCGTTCCCCACCCGCGCAGGCCGGGCGGGCCGGCCGCGCCGGAGGCGGCACCCGCACCGGAGCAGCCGCACACTCTTCCGGTGCCGCGCCACCGCATCGGGCCGGTGATCCAGGCGCTGCTCCTGCTGGGCCGCCGTCAGGGGCCGGCCGCGCTGTCCCACCGGCTGGCCGACCTGATCGAGGCACTGGACCGGCTGACGGCGGGGGACGCGGACCGGCCCGCCCGGCCCGCGGGGGCCTCACCTGCCGCCGGGCCCGCCCGGCCCGCGGAGGCCGCGTCGGCCAACCGGCCCGCACAAGCCGCTGAGCCCACGGGCGACAGCCCGGACAGCGGTGTGCCGTTCCCCGACGCCCGCTGGTGGGCCGTGCATCTGCTGTCCGAAACGCTGCTGCGGGTCCCTGACGCCCGGCCGCACCTCGGGGTGCTCCGGCTGCTCGCCGGGCGCATCGTCCGGAGTGCGGCCGAGGGCGACGGGTTCGGTGCGCGGGGGGCGTACGCCGAGTTCGGCCCGTGGTTCTGGCAGCGGCTGCGGCTGCCCGAGGCGGACCGGATGGACCTGTTCCGGCGGCTCGTACCTGCCGATGGGCCACCACACGGCGACGCCGACGGCGACACCGGCGGGGGGCGGTTCCTGGACGCCGTGGCCCGGCGGCTCGCCGCCCATCCGCGTACACTCCAGCCGCTCCTGTGCGCCTGGTTCACCGATGACCACCCGCTTGCCGCCGAGGAAGGGGTGGCCCTGCGGCCCACCGTCGCGGCGGCCGCCCAGGCACTTCTCTACGCACGCCGTGACCTCGCCGTGGACGATCTGACCGACGCGCTCGTCTCGTCAGGACACCCCAGGGCGGACGAACTGCTGGCCGCGCTGGCCGAGGACGAGCCCGCCGCGCTCTGCCGCGCCGTCGAGCGGTGGTCCCGTGACGAGGACCGTCGCGTCCAACGGATCGCGGCGGCCTGGTACGGGGCGCTCCTCGCTCCCCGCCTGACCCGCGACACGGATCGCGCCCTGCTGCGCCGCGCCGCTCTCACGCTGCTGGCCCGCCCCTCCGACACCGATCTGCACGGCCCCGTGCTCGCCCTGCTCGTGGCCGATCCGCAGACCAGGGACCGCTATCTGCCGCAAGCCCTCCGGGCCTTCGTCACGGACGGGCCCAAGGTGACCGTCGCCGCCCTCGCCGTCGCGCTGCCCACGCATCCGGAACCGGTGCTGGCCGCGTACCGGGAGCGACTCGCAAGCCCCGGGGAGGGCGCGGGCGAAGCGCTCCGCGCGCTGGCCGGTGTCGATGCCCCCGCACTCGCCCTGCACACCGCGGGGCTCGTACGTGCCTACGTCGACAGCCATCCCGGGGACACCACGCACACCGCCGCCTACCTCGACCGCAGGCTGGAGCACGGGCCTGCCGCACGGGCGCTGCTGCTTCCCCTGCTGACCGGACTGCTCCGGGACCGGCCGGCCCCCGCGCCCGTCAGAGGCGCACTTGCCGGGGTGCTGGCCTCGCCCGGCAGCGCCGCGTCCCAGCAACTGCGGGAGACCCTGCTGGAGGTGCTGCTGGAATTCGAGCAGGGCGGCGAGTACCGGGACCCGGTCGTGCTGGAAGCGCTGTTGCGGGCTGCCGCGACCGGCTGCGGCGGGCGGCCGCAGGCCCGCACCCGGGCCCTGGTGCACCGCACCGGGATACTGCTGGTCCGTACCCCCGAAGGGGCCTGTCTGTTCGACCGGCTGCTGGTCACGCTCGCCCGTGAGGTGCCCGGTTTCGGCGGCCTGGTCCTCGGCTGGCTGGCCGACGCCCCGCAGGAGTGGGCGGCGGTCGTCGGCCCCGGTGCGCGGCGGACGGTGGAGGCGCTCGCGGCCCCGATGACCATGCCGATGCAGGCCGCAGGGCGTGAGCATGGCAGTCTTAGACCTGCGTAAGAGACAAACCCACGTACACAGGTTCGGGCGAGGAGCGGTCAGAGTGCAGCGCTGGCGTGGCTTGGAGGACATCCCCCAGGACTGGGGACGCAGCGTCGTCACCATCGGCTCCTACGACGGGGTGCACCGCGGACACCAGCTGATCATCGGCCGGGCCGTCGAGCGGGCCCGTGAGCTGGGGGTGCCTTCGGTCGTCGTGACGTTCGACCCGCATCCCAGCGAGGTCGTCCGGCCCGGCAGCCATCCGCCGCTGCTCGCCCCGCACCACCGCCGTGCCGAGCTGATGGCCGAGCTTGGCGTGGACGCGGTGCTGATCCTGCCGTTCACCACCGAGTTCTCGAAACTCGCCCCGGCCGACTTCATCGTGAAGGTGCTGGTCGACAAGTTGCACGCACGGCTGGTCATCGAGGGCCCCAACTTCCGGTTCGGCCACAAGGCCGCGGGGAACGTGCAGTTGCTCACCGAGCTGGGCAACACCTACGACTACCGCGTCGAGGTCATCGACCTGCGGGTGCGCGGCGAGGCGGGTGGCGGCGAGCCGTTCTCCTCGACCCTCACCCGTCGGCTCGTCGCCGAGGGCGACGTGGCCGGTGCCGCGGAGATCCTGGGCCGTCCGCACCGCGTCGAGGGCATTGTCGTCCGAGGGGCGCAGCGCGGTCGTGAGCTCGGCTTCCCCACCGCCAACGTGGAGACCCTGCCGCACACCGCCATCCCCGCCGACGGCGTGTACGCGGGCTGGCTGCATGCGAACGGTGAGGCGATGCCCGCCGCGATCTCGGTCGGCACCAACCCGCAGTTCGACGGCACCGAGCGGACGGTGGAGGCGTACGCGATCGACCGCGTCGGCCTCGACCTGTACGGCCTGCACGTCGCCGTCGACTTCCTCGCCTACGTACGCGGCATGCTGAAGTTCGACTCGATCGACGATCTGCTCGTGGCGATGGCCGCCGATGTGAAGCGGTGCAGCGAGCTGATCGCCGCGTACGACCGGGGCTGAAACCGTCCCGACCGTCACGGCACCTCGCCGTGCTGCCGAGACGCCCGCACGCGTCCCGGGCGCGGGGATCTCTCCGCCCTGCGGTGCGTCGCACCCGACGCCGCGTGCTGATCCACCCGCGATTGCGGGGCGGCCCTTAGGGTGGCCGCATCAGGGCCGGTCGGACCGGGCCGGAGGAGGTCCCCGCCGTGCGTGAACTGCTGTCGGAAATCCGCGCCTGGCACGACGCCGGTACCCCCTTCGCCCTGGCGACCGTCGTCTCCGTCCGGGGCAGCGCTCCCCGGGCGCCCGGCGCCGTGATGGCGGTGACGGCCGACGGCACGGTGGCGGGGAGCGTTTCCGGGGGCTGCGTCGAGGGCGCGGTGTACGAGGTGGCCGGAGAGGTGCTGGCCACCGGTACTCCGCAGCTGCGGTCGTACGGGATCAGCGACGATGAAGCGTTCGGCGTGGGACTGACCTGCGGCGGGACCATCGATGTCCTCGTCGCCCCCTTTGCCTCGGCGGCTGACCGGTCCTGGCTCCGGGACGTCGGTGAGACCGTCGCCCGCGGTGAACCGGTCGCCGTGGCCACCCTCCTCCCGGATGCCGCCCCCACCGGCGCGCGACGGGTGGTGCGGGCGGGCGGCGCGGAGGGCTCGCTGGGCAACGAGGGGCTGGACGCGGCCGTCACCGACGACGCCCGGGGCCTTCTGGCCCAGGGCGTGACCGGTCGGCAGTGGTACGGGACCCACGGCGAGCGCCGGATGCAGAACGTGTCCGTCTTCATCCAGGCGTACGCGCCACCGCCCCGCATGATCGTCTTCGGCGCCATCGACCATGCGGCGGCAACCGCCCGTATCGGATCCTTCCTCGGCTACCGGGTCACCGTGTGCGACGCCCGCCCGGCCTTCGCGACCCGTGAGCGCTTCCCCACCGCCGACGAGGTCGTCCGGGCCTGGCCGCACAGCTATCTCCCGGGCACGGACGTCGACGCGCGCACCGTGCTGTGCGTGCTCACGCACGACCCGAAGTTCGACGTTCCCCTGTTGGTGGCCGCCCTGCGCACGCCGGCGGCCTACATCGGGGTGATGGGCAGCCGACGCACGCACCTCGACCGGCTGGCCCGGCTCCGGGAGGAGGGTGTGAGCGAGGCGGACCTGTCCCGCCTCGCCTCACCGGTCGGGCTCGACCTCGGAGCGAGGACACCGGAGGAGACGGCCGTCTCGATCGCCGCGGAGATCATCCAGCACCGTTGGGGCGGCACCGGGCGGCCGCTCGGTGAACTGTCCGGTGCGATCCACCACCACGCACGGCGCTGACGGGCAGAGCCGGCGAGCCCGGGGGCCTGCCCGCTCTCCCCGCTGTTCGCCGCCCCCGCGTCACTGCTGTCGCGCAGGCCATTCGCTGACCTCGCGTGACCGCTGCCGGGCAGACCCGGTGAGCCGAGGGCTTGCCCGCAGACCGCTCCCTACCCCCGCGCCCCCGCCGTCGCACCGGCCCAGTGGCACGCCACCTGGGTCTCGCCGCCACCCGTGAGCACCGGCAGGTCCCGCGTACGGCAGGCGTCCGCGACACCGGCCCGCTCGGCCTCGCCGGAGGCCAGGATCTGGCAGCGCCGGTGGAAGCGGCAGCCGGACGGCACCCTGGACGGGTCCGGCGGCTCACCCGTCAGCACCACCGGCTCGCCCTCGGCCTCCGGCAGCACCGACAACAGCGCCCGGGTGTACGGATGCTGCGGCGCCGTGAGGATCTGCTCCACGTCGCCCGTCTCCACGATCCGGCCGAGATACATCACCGCCACCCGGTCCGCGATGTTCCACGCGAGACCGAGATCGTGCGTGACCACCAGCGCGGACAGGCCCAGCTCGTCCCTCAGCCGCAGCAGCAGTGCCAGGATCTCGCCGCGCACCGAGGCGTCCAGGGAGGCCACCGGCTCGTCGGCCACGATGAGTTCCGGTTCCAGGCCCAGCGCCCCCGCGATCACGACGCGCTGGCGCTGACCGCCCGACAGCTCGTGCGGGTAGCGCAGGAAGAAGCGCTCCGGAGGCCGCAGCCCCGCCCGGGAGAGGGCGTTCGTCACCGCCTCCCGTTCGTCGCCGCCGTACCGGTGGATGCGCAGGCCCTCGGCCACCGCGTCGTACACCGTGTGCCGGGGGTTCAGCGAGCCGCTGGGGTCCTGGAGGACCAGCTGGACCCGCTTGCGGTACGCCTTCAGCGCGCGGCTCCCGTAGTCGAGCGGCTTGCCGTCGAAGGTGACCTGCCCGTCCGTCGGCCGGACCAGACCCAGCAGCGAACGGGCCAGGGTCGTCTTGCCGCACCCCGACTCGCCGACCAGTGCGACGATCTCGCCGGGGCGGATGTCCAGGTCGACCCCGTCCACCGCACGTGCCGGGTCGGCTCCGTGCCTGCCGGGGAACGTGATCCGGAGATCCCGGGCGCTCAGCAGCTCCGTGGTGGTGGTCATGATGTGCTCCTCGCTTCCTCGGCACCCTGCGGGGACGCCGCCCCCTCCGGTCCCACCAGCACACAGGCGGCCTCACGTCCGGGTCCCGCCACCCGCAGCACCGGGTCCTGCGTGGTGCAGGAGTCCAGGGCCACCGTGCAGCGCGGGTGGAACGTGCAGCCGGCCGGCAGCGCGGCCGGGTCGGGCGGATCGCCCGGCAGCCCCCTCGGCGCGAACCGCGAGGCCGGGTCCCCGATCCGGGGGAAGGCGCCCGACAGGGCCTTGCTGTACGGATGGTGCGCCCGCTCGTAGACCTCGGACGCAGGCCCCTGCTCCACGACCCGTCCCGCGTACATCACCGCGAGCCGGTCGCAGGTGTCCGAGAGCACCGCGAGGTCATGGCTGATCATGACCAGTCCGAGGTCCTGCTCGGAGACGAGCTCCTCGATCAGCCTCAGGATCTGGGCCTGGATCATCACATCGAGGGCCGTCGTCGGCTCATCGGCGATGATCAGCCCGGGGTCGCAGGCGAGGGCCATCGCGATCATCACGCGCTGCCGCTGCCCGCCCGAGAGCTCGTGCGGGTAGGCGTCCACCCGGGCGGCGGGCAGACCCACCTGTTCCAGCAGCTCACCGGCGCGCTTGCGGGCCGCTGCCTGCGTCGTCCTCCGGTGCAGCACGATCGGTTCGGCGATCTGGTCCCCGATGCGGTGCACCGCGTTCAGCGAGTGCATCGCGCCCTGGAAGACGATCGACGCGCCCGCCCAGCGCACGGCCCTGACCTGGCCCCACTTCATGGCGAGTACGTCCTCGCCGTTCAGCAGGATCTCGCCGGTGACCTTCGTGCCCGCCGGCAGGAGCCGCAGCAGCGCGAGCGCCAGTGTGGACTTCCCGCACCCGGACTCCCCGGCGATGCCGAGCTTCCTGCCCGCGTCGACCTCCAGGTTCACCCCGCGGACCGCTTGCGCCCCGCCCGCGTACGTCACCGTCAGGTCGCGTACGTCGAGAAGCGGCGTGTTACGGATGCTCGTCGTGCTCAACGGGCCACCCCCAGCTTGGGATTGAGGACGGTCTCGATGGCGCGGCCGCACAGCGTGAACGCCAGGGCCACCAGGGCGATGGCGATGCCGGGCGGTGCCAGGTACCACCAGTCGCCCGCGCTCACCGCACCGGCTTCGCGTGCGTCCTGGAGCATGCCGCCCCAGGAGGTGATGGTCGGGTCGCCGAGGCCGAGGAAGGCCAGCGTGGCCTCCGTCAGGATCGCGCTGGAGATCACCAGCGTGGTCTGCGCGAGCACCAGCGGCATCACGTTCGGCAGGACGTGCCGGAGCATGATGTGTCCGTGCCCGCCGCCCAGCGCGCGGGCGCGCTCGATGTACGGCCGGGACTCCACGGCGAGGGTCTGCGCCCGCACCAGCCGGGCGGTCGTCGGCCAGGTCGTGACACCGATCGCGATGATGACGGTCCACAGCGAGCGGTCCATCACGGTGGCGAGCGCGATCGCCAGGACCAGCGTCGGCATCACCAGGAACCAGTCGGTGACCCTCATCAGAACCGTCGAGTACCAGCCGCGGAAGTGCCCCGCGACGATCCCGACGACCGTACCGATGGCCACGCAGAGGAAGGCCGCGAGCAGCCCCACGGTGAGCGAGACGCGTGCCCCCCAGATCAGCAGGGCGAGGACGCTGCGTCCGAACTGGTCGGTGCCGAGCGGGAATTCGGCGCTCGGTGACTCCAGCGCACCGCCCGGCGCCTCGGTGACGCTCTGCGCGTTCGCCCCCGTCAGTACGGGCGCGCACACGGCGATCAGCGCGATCAGGACGAGGCCGGCCAGGCCCCACAGACCGCCGCGGTGGCTGCGGTACTCCCGCCAGAACCTGGCCAGGGAGCGCCGCTTGCGGGCACGGGCCAGCGCGCCGGGGCTCTTGGTGGTCCCGGGCCCGGACTCCTCGGGCACGGGGGCCTTCGCCCCCGGCGTGGACGCGGGCATGGATTCGGTCGTCATCGGCCCACCCGGGGATCGAGCAGCGGATACAGCACATCGGCCAGGGTGTTCGCCAGGATCACCGCGGTGGCGAAGACGAAGAACAGTGCCTGTACGAGCGGAAGGTCGGGGACGCTCAGCCCTTGGTAGAAGAGTCCGCCCAGACCGGGCCAGGAGAACACGGTCTCCACCAGGATCTGTCCGGCGACCACATGGCCGAGGTTGACGAACATCAGCGTGAAGGTCGGGAGCATCGCGTTGGGGACCGCGTGCTTGCGGCGGACCGTGTCGTCGCGCAGCCCCTTGGCGCGCGCCGTCGTCAGATAGTCGCTGCCCATCTCGTCGAGGAGCGAGGAACGCATCACGAGGAGCGTCTGCGCGTAGCCGACCGCGACCAGGGTGATCACGGGGAGCACCATGTGGTGCGCGACGTCGAGTACGTACGCGAAGCCCGTCTCGTTGCCCGACTCCAGGCCGCCGGTCGGGAACATTCCCGGGATCGGTCCGACCCCCACCGAGAAGACGATGATCAGGAGCAGGCCGAGCCAGAAGGCGGGCACCGAGTACAGCGTGAGCGCGAGCGCGGTGTTGAAGCGGTCGCTCTTCGACCCGTTGCGCCAGGCGGTACGGGTGCCGAGCCAGATGCCCAGCGCGCTGTAGAGGACGTACGCCGTGCCGGTGAGCAGCAGCGTCGCCGGAAGCGCCTCGGTGATCTTGTCGATGACCGGGGCGTGGTACTGGAACGAGGTGCCGAAGTCGCCGGTGAGCGCGTCGCCCACATAGCTGGTGAACTGCTGCCACATCGGCTGGTCGAGGCCGAACTGGCGGCGCAGCGATTCGAGCTGCTCGGCGGAGACGGGCCGCCCGCCGGTCATCTGCTTCACCGGGTCGCTGGGAATCAGCCGGAAGAGGAAGAAGCTGGTGACCAGTACGGCGAACAGCGAGACGGCCGCGCCGAAGATCTTGGCGGCCACGTACTTCAGATAGGCCGTGGTGTTGCGCGCCCGTGGCCCGCGGGCGGCCGGGGACCCGGCCGGAGCCGTGCCTTCCGTGTCCGCGTCCGCCTGCTTCACGAGCGCCGGAGTGCTGTCAGCTGTCATGGGAACTCTCGTTACTCGTGCTGCGCTTAGAGGGACGGGCCGGCGGGACCCGGGTGTCCGGGCCCCGCCGCCGATCGCTCTCGTCCCGTCCGCGGGAACTGCCCGCGGCCCATGGAACTACTCGCGCTCGTCCGCGGTGGTGCGACGGCGCCGGGAGAGGAGGAATCCGCCACCTGCGAGGACCACCACGGCCACGACGATGCCGATGACGATCCCCGTCGAACTC
This sequence comes from Streptomyces sp. NPDC026062, assembly GCF_055568375.1. NCBI lineage: Bacteria > Bacillati > Actinomycetota > Actinomycetes > Kitasatosporales > Streptomycetaceae > Streptomyces > Streptomyces sp. NPDC026062. The sequence goes on along the minus strand of NZ_JBVHOQ010000009.1, from coordinate 20,363 downwards.
GAACCGGAGTCGCTGCCACTGTCACCGTCGCCCGCCGGAACGGCCGACCACCAGCTCCAGTACCCGTCCTGGCCGTAGATGTTGCCGGCCGCCTCGGGCATGGTCGTGATCGACTTGATCTGGTCGGTGCGGTAGGCCTCGACCGCGTTCGGGTACGCGATGACGCTCATGTACCCGGAGTCGTACAGCCACGACTGCATCTGCCCGACGAGGTCCGCGCGCTTGGCGGGGTCGTACTCGGCGAGCTGCTTCTTGTAGAGCCCGTCGTACGTCTTGTCGCAGATGAAGTTGTCCGTGGCGGCGCTCGCCTTGGCCTTGACCGGCAGGGCGGCACAGGTGTGGATACCGAGGACGAAGTCCGGGTCCGGGTTGACGGACCAGCCGTCGAAGGCGAGGTCGTACTCACCGGCGTACCAGGGCACGGAGACGTCGTCGAGGCAGTCGACCTTGAGGCCGACGCCGAGCTTGCCCCACCACTCCTTGAGGTACTTGCCGATGGCCTTGTCGTTCGGGTCCGTCGCGTGGCACAGGATGCGCAGGTCGAGAGCCTTGCCGTCCTTGCCGACGCGCTTGCCGTCCTTGAGCTCGTAACCCGCCTGGTCCAGCAGCTGTCCGGCCTTGGCGGGATCGTAGGCGAGGCTCTGGCTCGCCGACGGCTCCCAGTTGTACGCCGAGAAGCGCGGCGGGATGTATCCCTTGCCTTCGACGGCGTGGCCCTGGAAGACCTTGTCGATGATCGTCTTGCGGTCGATCGACAGGAACAGCGCCTGGCGGACCTTCTGGTCGAGCAGCGCCTTGTTGCCGTTGCCGAACTTCTTGCCGTCCTTGGTCTGCGCGCCCGGGTTGGTGGCCAGCGCGAAGAAGCGGCGGCCGGGACCCTCGTTGACCTTGATGTTCGCCTCACCCTTGAGCGAGGCGGCCTGGGCGGGCGTCAGCGCGGGCGAACCGGCGACGAAGGAGACCTCGCCCTTGCGGAGTGCGGCGACGGCGGCGTCCTGGTCCTTGTACGTCTTGAAGACCAGCTCGTCGAACTTGGGCTTGCCGCGCCAGAAGTCCTTGTTCGCCTTGAGCTTCACGTACTGGTCGACCTTGTAGTCGCTCAGGACGAACGGCCCGTTGCCCACGATCGGGAAATTGGTGTCGTTGTTGAACTTCGAGAAGTCCCCGACCTTCTCCCAGACGTGCTTGGGGACGATCGGCACATCGAGCGCGGCCATCGTGGCCTGCGGTTCCTTGAGCTCGATGACCAGCTTTGTCGGGCTGGGAGCGGTCACCTTCTTGAAGTTGGCGACGAAGCTGCCGTTCGCCTGGGCGGCGGCCTCGTCCGTCATCATCTTGTTGAACGTCCAGGCCGCGTCCTCGGCCGTGGCCTGCCGGCCGTCCGACCACGTGGAATTGGACCGAATGGTGTACGTCCACGTCAGCTTGTCGGCCGACGGCTCCCACTTGGTGGCGAGACCCGGGACGGCGTGATTGTCCTTCGGGTCGTAGTTCGTCAGGAAGTCGTACATCAGCCGGGAGACGCTCGTGCTCAGCAGCTTCTGGGCGAGGAACGGGCTCAGGGAGTCGACGCTCTGCGCGACCGCGACAGTCAGCGTCTTGTCGCCGCTGTCGGCTGCCCGGGCCTGCTGGGGCTCGGGCCCGAAGGGCACACCCGGCACGACGGACCCGGCTGCGAGAGCAAGGGAGGCGGTGCCGGAGGCCAGGAGGATACGCAGACGTGAGCGTGGCTGGGCTGAGGGTGGTGGAACTCTTTCGACCATGGTCAGGGACCTCGCGTCATGACTCGCACGGAGAAGGCGGGTTGATCTGTGGTTCGCCAGCTGGTGAAGCGAAGGTTTATCAGCGGTGGTCGAGCCGCGTCAACGGTCATCGAAACGGCGTGTGGTCTGCGGGAATGCAATGAGGGTCCACATCGTGGAAACGATGTGGACCCTCATTGGTTCAGACCTCTGACGCCTTACTGCTGAGGCGCTGGCGGCGGCTGCTGCGCCTGCTGCTGCCACCCCGCGGGCGGGACCGGACCCTGGAGTTCGGGATGGGCCGGCTGTCCCGGCTGACCTGGCTGTCCGCCGTACTGGGGCTGGGGCGGCGGACCCGCCTGCCCGGCCGACGGCTGCGCCTGGGAGGGCGGCTGCTGCTGCCAGTTCTGCCCGGCGCCGGGTGCGGGCTGCGGGGGATAGGGCTGCTGCGGCTGGCCGCCGTAGGGCTGCTGCGGGTACGGCTGACCGGGCTGCTGGGGTGCGTACGGCTGCTGCTGTCCGGGTGCGGGCTGGCCCGGCAGCTGCTGACCGGGCATCGGCGGGGCGTACTGCGGCGGCGGGTTGCCGCCGTTCGCCGTCCACAGCCCCTGCTGCTGCTGGGCGCGGGCGAAGTCCTCGGCCACCAGGGCGGAGAGGTGGAAGTACGCGTCCCGGGTCTTCGGACGCATCATGTCGAGGTCGACCTCGGCACCGGCCGCCAGGTGTTCGTCGAACGGTACGACGACCACACCTCGGCAGCGCGTCTCGAAGTGCTGGACGATGTCATCGACCTTGATCATCTTGCCGGTCTCGCGGACCCCGGAGATGACGGTGAGGGACCGCTGGACCAGCTCCGCGTACCCGTGTGCCGACAGCCAGTCCAGCGTGGTGGAGGCACTTGACGCACCGTCGACCGACGGGGTCGAGATGATGATCAACTGGTCGGCGAGATCCAGCACACCCCGCATCGCGCTGTAGAGCAGCCCGGTACCCGAGTCCGTGAGGATGATCGGGTACTGCCTGCCCAGCACCTCGATCGCACGCCGGTAGTCCTCGTCGTTGAACGTGGTCGAGACCGCCGGGTCCACGTCGTTGGCGATGATCTCCAGACCGGAGGGCGCCTGCGAGGTGAACCGCCGGATGTCCATGTACGAGTTGAGGTGCGGGATCGCGTGCACCAGGTCGCGGATGGTCGCCCCGGTCTCGCGGCGCACCCGGCGGCCCAGCGTTCCGGCGTCGGGGTTGGCGTCGATGGCGAGGATCTTGTCCTGCCGCTCGGTGGCCAGGGTGGAGCCGAGCGCCGTGGTCGTCGTGGTCTTGCCCACGCCGCCCTTGAGGCTGATCACCGCGATCCGGTAGCAGGAGAGCACCGGGGTACGGATCAGATCGAGCTTGCGCTGCCGCTCCATCTCCTCCTTCTTGCCACCCAGCTTGAAGCGGGACGCGCCGGACGGGTTCCGGCTGCTCTTCGCCTTCTGCTTGCCCCGGACGAGCCGGTCGGACGAGAGCTCGACGGCCGCCGTGTAACCGAGCGGTGCGCCCGGCACGGAACGCTCGCGCTGGTCGTGGGTGACCGGAGTGGGCCATGCGGCTCCGGCCCGGGGATCGGCGTGCTGTCCCTGCGGCGGGAGTGGGTGCGGCTGCTGCGGATGGGGCTGCTGCTGGGGCAGCTGGTGCGGCTGCGGCTGCTGAGGTTGCTGCTGAGGGTGGATCTGCGCGGGCAGATTCGGCGTGGCCTGAGCCGGCGGCTGGGTGCCCTGCGGGAATCCGTAGCCGCTGCCGCCCTGCGGTGGCTGCCCGGTCTGCGGCAGCGGCTGCTGCGACGGCTGCTGCGGAGCCTGCGGCAACTGAGGGGCCTGAGGGCCCTGATGCGCCGGCGGAAGCGGCGCCGCACCCTGCTGCTGCGGGGCCCACTGGTAGGCCTGCGGTGCCTGAGGCACATGGGGCGCCTGCGGTGTGGGTGCCGGAGGGAGTTGCGCCGGAAGCGCGGCTCCCGGCAGGGCCTGCTGGGGCTGCGGTTGCTGCGGGAAGCCGTATCCGCCCTGCGGCACCGGGGCGGCCTGCTGGGGGAGTTGGGGAGACTGCGGGCTCTGCGGGGCCGCAGGGGCCTGCGGGAATCCATAGCCCCCGGTCCCCGTGTCGGCCGGGCCCGTGGTGTCGGGAGCCTGCGGAGGCCAGTGGGATGCCGGCTGGGGTGCGGCGGGCTGTGATGCCGCCGGCTGGAACGAGGGCGGCAGCGGGGGCAGTCCGCCCGCTCCCGGCGCGGGCGTCCAGGCAGCCGGTGCCGCGTCCTGGGGAGCGCTGCCCGACGGTACGTCGACGGGGGCCGCACCGGTGAGAGCGGCAGGGGGCGCGGTGGTGGAGGGTGCCGAGTCCGAGGGCGCCGTGTCCGCGGGTACGGCGTCGGAGAGCCCGTCGGCCTGCGGGGCGTCGCCCGACTCGTCCTGACGCCCGGCGCCGGCGGCGGCCTCGTGGGCCTCGTCCTCCTCGGCGGAGGACGGTGCGGCGGAGGACGGCTGCGAGGAGGGCTCGAACGTGTCGGGTCCGAACGCGGAGGATTCCGGATCCGCGCCGATCCTGCCGGAGTCGGTCCCCCCGGAGCCGGTCGTCCCGGACTCGTCCTCGCCGGTCTCCGCGGAGTCGTTCCGCATGGCGTCCGAGGCCGCATCGGGACCGGTGCCCGCGGTATCTTCGCCGGCGCCTGCCGCAGGAACGTCGGCTCCCGGGTCAGCCCCCGCGTCGGACCTCGCTTCGGCGTCGGCCTTCGCGGCGGCCTCGCGCTCGGCGAACTCGCGCTTCAGGGCGGCGGACGAGATCCGCACGGTCGCACCGCTCTCGACATCGCCGTCCCCGAAGACCGGTGCACCGCTCACGCCAGACGCATCCGGTGCCGGTGCCGGTGCCGGCGGCGCCGGGGTCCAGTCGGGTTCGAAACCGCTCCCGACAGGCAGTCCGGGCACGGATACCGGGCTGCCACTGGGCGGGGGCGGTGCCAGGTGCGTTCCGGCGCCGCCCGACGAATCGCCCGGCGCGTTCTGCGTGTACCAGGCCGGCGGGGTGTAGTCGATGGTGAACTCACCCGTCATCTCGGCGGGCTCCGCGTCGGACGACTCGTCGACGGGCTTGTTCCAGCTCCCGCGCATCTCGTCCCGATCGCCGTTCACTTTGCCTCCTGGTGTGGTCGAGCACCCTTGTGCCGTGGGGGTGGGGGCGACCGTTCCCTGTAGTGCGTACCGCCCGGCTCTCCCCCTGGGACGCGCGTTGCCTGCCCGCAGGTTCTTCTGCCGCGCCCCGACCCACCCTAATCGTCATTCGGCCCGCCACGGCAGGCCGTACGGCACTGTGACTGTTGTCCCGTACGTCATGTACTGCCCCCAAGTGGACTGAGTGCGGCCGGGAGTGAGGCGCAAAACGGCCAAACATGCACATCTGTGCAGGGAAATGCGAACAATTGGCGCGCGTGGTGGTCGGTCGTCAGTCCGTCCCGCGTGCGCTGCCCAGCAGTTCCGATTCCGCATCGGGCGGATGGATCATCACGAATCGGCGGTCCCGCCGGGCGGACCAGAGGGTGACCCGGTCCGTGAGGGCGTACGGGGTCCGGGTCTCGCCGGACCCCGTACGCATGAGATGCCCGATCCGTTGGGCTTCGTCGGGAGGCAGTCGTCCGATACCGGCCAGGGACGGCTTCCCCAACGGCCCGGACGCCACTGGGCTCGGACGCGGGAGCGGCGTCACCACCGACGTCCAGGGGCCGGCCGCCCCCGCCCGCGCGGTGGCCCTGCGCCGCAGTCCCGTGCCGCCGCGACCGGTGTACGGCCGCGCTGCACGCCCCAACTCATGGCTGAGGGAGAGGAGTTCCCGGTCGGCGCGACCGGTGGGGCGGACGAAGCCGCCGCCCCGCGCCCCTGCGGTCTCCGGGCAGAGTTCCGGGGCCGTCGACCGCCGGAGCGGCACGCGCGAGAGCCAGGGGGAGTGGCCGCACGGGCCGTTCCGCGCACAGTGCCGTGCGGTCCGCGTCGATCCTGAGGGCGGCCGGCAGGTACGTACCGTCGCCGACCGGCCCGCCGGCCATGGACACCGAACGCATGTGTACGCAGCGCCGGTTCGTACCCGGTCAGGGGCGCGATACCCGGTTGCCCGGGCCGCAGAGGTCCCCGGCGGGGAACGGCCCGACCCGGACCGCGACACCCGTGAACCGACAGGCATAGTAGGGAGCCGGTCCTGCATCGGGGGGTCCGGTACGGGACGCCGGCCGAGGCCGTTCCCGGTGCCGCGCCGTCGGACACGGGGAGACGGACGGACTCATGGCATCGCGGCGCGACGACCTGAACGCCTACACCTTCGCGAAGCGACGTGTGGTGGCGGCTCTCCTCCGGCCTTCGCTCACCGGCTCCGACGACGGCGCCCCGCGTCCGCTGCGCGCCGTCCTGCCGGGCCTCGTCGCCGGCGCCCTGATCCTCGCGGGGGCCGGCGCCTACGGCATGTTCAGGCCGGCCGACCCCAAGGGCTGGGACATCCCCGGCACCAAGCTGATCGTCGGCAAGACGTCCACCACGCGCTACGTGGTGCTCACCACCGGCAAGGGCGAGAGCCGAAGGACGCTCCTGCACCCCGTGCTGAACCTCGCCTCCGCCCGGCTGCTGCTGACCCCGCAGAAGTACGGCGTCGTCCGGGGCGCCGATGACATCCTCGATGCAGTCGGGCCTCCGCGCGGGCCCGTCCTCGGAATCCCGTACGCCCCCGACCGGCTGCCCGACGAGGAGGACGCGGGCTCCGCCAAGCGCTGGGCGGTCTGCGTGCAGCCGGGCGGCGGGGACACCGTACAGAAGGCGGCCTTCGTCCTCGCCGCACGCGACAACGGACTGACCGAAGGCGCCGGCCGGCTCACCGACGGCCAGATCCTCTACGTCAAGGGACAGGACGGCACCCGCTACCTCGTCGACGCCCGAGGCACCAAGTACCGCATCGACGAGACCGAAGCCGATCTCGGCCGTCTGACCGACGCCCTGGTCGGCAGCGCACAGCCGCAGCCGGTCACCGACGACTGGCTGGCCACGCTGCGCGACGGCAGCCCGGTGGCCTTCCCGCGGATCCCCGGCGACATCGGCGCCCCGGCGCACATCGAGGGACAGCTGTCCGCTGAGGAGAACCGCGTCGGCACGGTGCTGCGCACCGGGAACGGAGAAGGCGCCGCCCACTACGTCGTCCTGGACGGCGAGGTCCGCCCGGTCTCCGAGTTCACCGCCCGGCTGCTCACCGGCTCCCCGCAGACCGCGCCCCTCGACCTGGGCGGTGAGGCGCGCCCCGCCGGCCTCCAGGACTTCGTCCCCGGCCCGGAGCCCTTCGCCGGCCAGGCCGCGCACTGGCCGGAGCGCCGAGCCGTCCGCGTCAACGCCACGGACGCGGGCGTCTCCGGCCGTGACACCGTCTGCAACGTGCTGCGCCGCACGGACGGTACGGGCCGGACGACGCTGAGCACCTGGGCGGGCGCCGCGTTCCCCGCCCCCGTCGGCGCCGGCGGCACGAGTACCTATGTGACCCCGGGCAGCGGGCTGCTCTACACCCCGGTGAGGGAAGGGCGGACCGGCCCGGACGGAACACTCTTCCTGGTGACCGACACCGGACTGCGGTACGCGGTTCAGGCAAACGGCGCCACCGCCACCGACACCAAAAGGCCCGGCACCGCCACAGGAACCGGCGCCGGTGATACGGACGACGGCTCCATCAAGCGGCCCGGCCCCGGCCCCGGCCAGGCACAGATCAGGCTCGGATACGGGAAGGTCACGCCGGTCCCCGTCCCGGTCGCCTGGTCGGAGTTCCTCGCCGAGGGCCCCCGGCTCGACACCGACGGCGCCCGTCGGCCCCAGGGTTCGTGAGCACCCGGGCGGGGCGGCGCGACACCAGTCGCGACACCAGCGCACACACGTGGGGAGAGAGCACGATGCCGTACAGGAGAAGGGTCCTGCTGGCGGCGTACGCTGCCGCGCTGAGCGCCCTTGCGGGGCCACAGGTCCCGTACGCCGTGCCGGACCCGGGCGGTCTGCGCATTGACGGCGGCGGTGTGTGCGACTTCCCGATGAAGGACCAGTTCGAGGGACGCCCGTGGCCGCTCCAGCGGGTGCTCCTCGACGAACTGTGGCGGGACACCCGGGGCAAGGGGATCCGCGTCGCGGTCATCGACACCGGGGTCGACGACACCAATCCCCAGCTCAGGGACGCCGTTGACGCCTCAGCGGGCGTCGACTACACCAACGGCGGCGGGAGTGACGGGACAGTGGACCTGGTCGGTCACGGCACCAAGGTCGCCGGCATCATCGCAGCCCGCCCCCGCAGCGGCACCGGCTTCGTCGGCCTGGCCCCCGAAGCCACCGTCATCCCGATCCGGCAGAACGACGGGCGGCACAACGGCAAGGACAGCGCCATGGCCGCCGCGATCGACCACGCGATCGCCCAGGGTGCCCAGGTCATCAACATCTCCCAGGACACCACCCGGCCGCTGGCCGACGACTCACTGCTGGGGCGGGCGGTGGCGCGGGCGATCGCCGAGGACGTGGTGGTCGTCGCCGCCGCGGGCAACGACGGCGCCGACGGCATCCGCAGAAGCACCTACCCCGCCGCCTTCGACGGTGTCCTCGCCGTGGCCGCGTCCGACCGCGACAACGAACGCGCGCCCTTCTCCCAGGCAGGGGATTTCGTGGGGGTCGCCGCCCCCGGTGTCGACATCGTCTCCACCGTCCCGGGCAACGGCCAGTGCATCGACAACGGCACCAGCTTCGCCGCTCCGTACGTCACCGGCGTCGTCGCTCTGATGCGCGCCAGGTACCCGGACTGGACGGGGGCACAGATCATCGCCCGTATCGAACAGACGGCAGAGCGCTCCGTCAGCGGGCGTGACGCCTCCATCGGATGGGGCGTGGTCGATCCGGTCCGCGCGCTGTCCGGTGACGACCCCCCGCAGGACGCCCCCCACCCGGACGCACCGCCCGCCCGGGCCCAGGCTCCCGAGCCCGCGCAGCCGGTTATGGCCGAGACCTCGCGGCCACGCGACAAGCGGTACGCGGCCTACGCGCTGGCCGCGGCGGCCGTGCTGGTCGCCGTGGTGGCCGGCACCGCGACCGTGGCGCGCGACCTCCGCCGACGCCGGGCACCGCGCCGTCGGTGATCCGGCGCTTGCGGGCGGGTGCGGACAGGAAGGGCGCGCCCGTCGGAACGCGCCCCCGAGGTTCGCCGCCCGCCCCTACGCCAGGTCGAACTCGCCGTCCCGGGCGCCCAGCACGAACGCCCGCCACTCGGCCTCCGTGTACCGCAGCACGGTGTCCGGATCCAGCGAGGACCTCATCGCCACGGCCCCGCCCGGCAGATGCGCGATCTCCACACGCTCCTCCGCCTCCTCGGTGCCGGGCGCACTCAGCCATTCCACCCCCGAGATGTCGAGTGCGTACAGCTCGTCCTTCTCCGCCTGTGTGCCCATGGTCAGCGTTCCTCTCCGTACGTGGCTCTGCACGGCACCGTACAGGCACCGCAGGGCCCCCATGTCCTGTCCGCGATTCCCCGGCGAACGGCGCCGTTCTGTGCTTCCGGGACGTCGTCCGCGTTCCCCGCAGCCCGTCCCGGGACCGCTCGGGGAGCCGTCCGGTCCGCACCGGCGGACTGCCGTGTCACGGGGTGGCGGAGAGCGCGCTCCCGCTCTCCCCGCTCCGTCCGGCGGCTCTCGACGTCTTCGCCGGGGCCGGGGCCGTCGCTGACGGGCCGAGGCCGGTCGGGGGCCGCTCCGGACGGCTGGTAGTCTGGCTGTGGCCGTTTGTGTACGCGTTCCCGGTTGACTCTGGGGGCTGCGCTCATCGGACCTTCGCTCCCGAGTCACTCAAGCTCCCCTGAGATCAAGACCAGGGGCACTCGTGGGCGCATCGAACACCAAGAGGAGTACCGCGTGCCGCTCGACGCCGCTACGAAGAAGCAGATCATGACCGAGTTCGCGCAGAAGGAGGGCGACACCGGTTCCCCCGAGGTCCAGGTCGCCATGCTTTCGCGCCGTATCTCGGACCTGACGGAGCACCTCAAGACGCACAAGCACGACCACCACTCCCGTCGTGGTCTGCTGATCCTGGTCGGCCAGCGTCGCCGCCTCCTGCAGTACCTGGCCAAGAAGGACATCCAGCGCTTCCGTGCGCTCGTCGACCGCCTCGGCATCCGCCGTGGCGCGGCCGGCGGCGCCAAGTAAGGACGCTGTGAAAGGGAGCGGTTCCCACTTCTAGGGGGCCGCTCCCTTTGCCGTACGTGCGGTACTGGCGTCAAGCTCAGTAACCTGGACGTACAACACCAGACGAGGAGAGGCGCCCCGCAGCCGCCGCCGGTCCTCGGTAGTGGCCCCCGGGACAACGCCCGGGAGCTTCGATCGAAGACCGGCCCCGCACACAAGGTGCGCCTCTCCGCACCGTCCTCCGCCACACGGGCGTCAGGACGAAAGACGACGAGTATGGAGAAATCACTAGTGGAGAACGAGACCCACTACGCCGAGGCCGTTATCGACAACGGAACCTTCGGCACCCGCACCATCCGCTTCGAGACGGGCCGCCTGGCCAAGCAGGCCGCAGGCTCCGCCGTCGCGTACCTGGACGACGACACCATGGTGCTGTCGGCCACCACCGCTTCCAAGCGGCCCAAGGACCAGCTCGACTTCTTCCCCCTCACGGTGGACGTCGAGGAGCGGCAGTACGCCGCAGGCAAGATCCCCGGCTCCTTCTTCCGCCGGGAGGGCCGCCCCTCCGAGGACGCGATCCTCACCTGCCGTCTGATCGACCGCCCGCTGCGCCCCTCCTTCAAGAAGGGCCTGCGCAACGAGATCCAGATCGTCGAGACGATCATGGCGCTCAACCCCGACCACCTGTACGACGTGGTCGCGATCAACGCCGCCTCCGCCTCCACGATCCTGGCGGGCCTGCCCTTCTCCGGCCCGATCGGCGCCACCCGCGTCGCCCTGATCAAGGGCCAGTGGGTCGCCTTCCCGACGCACACCGAGCTCGAGGACGCCGTCTTCGACATGGTCGTCGCGGGCCGTGTCCTGGAGGACGGCGACGTCGCGATCATGATGGTCGAGGCCGAGGCCACCGAGAAGACCATCCAGCTCGTCAAGGACGGCGCCGAGGCCCCGACCGAAGAGGTCGTCGCCGCTGGTCTGGAAGCCGCGAAGCCCTTCATCAAGGTGCTCTGCAAGGCCCAGTCCGACCTCGCCGCCAAGGCCGCCAAGCCCACCGGTGAGTTCCCGGTCTTCCTCGACTACCAGGACGACGTCCTGGAGGCCCTCACCAAGGCCGTCAGCACCGAGCTCGCCAAGGCGCTCACCATCGCCGGCAAGCAGGAGCGCGAGGCCGAGCTGGACCGCATCAAGGAGATCGCGGGCGAGAAGCTCCTCCCGGCCTTCGAGGGCCGCGAGAAGGAGATCTCCGGTGCCTACCGCGCGCTGACCAAGAAGCTGGTCCGCGAGCGCGTCATCAAGGACAAGGTCCGCATCGACGGCCGCGGCGTGACGGACATCCGTACGCTCGCCGCCGAGGTCGAGGCCATCCCGCGCGTGCACGGCTCGGCGCTGTTCGAGCGTGGCGAGACCCAGATCCTGGGCGTCACCACCCTGAACATGCTCCGCATGGAGCAGCAGCTGGACACCCTTTCCCCGGTGACCCGCAAGCGCTACATGCACAACTACAACTTCCCGCCGTACTCCGTCGGTGAGACCGGCCGCGTGGGCTCGCCCAAGCGCCGCGAGATCGGCCACGGCGCGCTCGCCGAGCGCGCGATCGTGCCGGTGCTGCCGTCGCGCGAGGAGTTCCCCTACGCGATCCGCCAGGTCTCCGAGGCGCTGGGCTCCAACGGCTCGACGTCCATGGGCTCGGTCTGCGCCTCCACCATGTCCCTGCTGAACGCCGGTGTGCCCCTCAAGGCCGCCGTCGCCGGTATCGCCATGGGCCTGATCTCGCAGGAGATCGACGGCAAGACCCACTACGTCGCCCTCACCGACATCCTCGGTGCCGAGGACGCGTTCGGCGACATGGACTTCAAGGTCGCCGGTACGAAGCAGTTCGTGACCGCGCTCCAGCTCGACACCAAGCTCGACGGCATCCCCGCCTCGGTCCTGGCCGCCGCGCTGAAGCAGGCCCGTGACGCCCGCCTCCACATCCTCGACGTGATGAACGAGGCCATCGACGTCCCGGACGAGATGTCCCCGAACGCCCCGCGGATCATCACCGTCAAGATCCCGGTGGACAAGATCGGTGAGGTCATCGGCCCCAAGGGCAAGATGATCAACCAGATCCAGGAGGACACCGGCGCCGACATCACGATCGAGGACGACGGCACCATCTACATCGGTGCCCAGCAGGGCTCGCAGGCCGAGGCCGCGCGCGCCACGATCAACGCGATCGCCAACCCGACCATGCCGGAGGTCGGCGAGCGCTACCTGGGTACGGTCGTCAAGACCACCACCTTCGGTGCGTTCGTCTCCCTGATGCCCGGCAAGGACGGCCTGCTGCACATCTCGCAGATCCGCAAGCTCGCCGGTGGCAAGCGTGTGGAGAACGTCGAGGACGTGCTCGGCGTCGGTGCCAAGGTCCAGGTCGAGATCGCGGAGATCGACTCCCGCGGCAAGCTCTCGCTCATCCCCGTCATCGAGGGTGAAGAGGACGAGAAGAAGGACGACACCGACAAGTGACGTCCCGTAGTTCCGTGACGACGGCCCGCCCCTCCTCCGGGGGGCGGGCCGTCGCCCGTACCCAAACGCTTCTCAAGGGCAGCAACGGCATCGGCACCGTCCGCCGCACGGTCCTGCCCGGCGGCCTGCGCATCGTCACCGAGACGCTGCCCTCCGTACGCTCCGCCACCTTCGGTATCTGGGCCAACGTCGGATCACGCGACGAGACCCCGACGCTGAACGGCGCGACGCACTACCTCGAACACCTCCTCTTCAAGGGCACCGCCAAGCGCAGCGCCCTCGACATCTCCGCCGCGATCGACGCGGTCGGCGGCGAGATGAACGCCTTCACGGCCAAGGAGTACACCTGCTACTACGCGCGGGTCCTCGACACGGACCTGCCGCTGGCCATCGATGTCGTCTGCGACATGCTGACCGGCTCACTGATCACCTCCGAGGACGTCGACGCCGAGCGCGGCGTCATCCTTGAGGAGATCGCGATGACGGAGGACGACCCGGGCGACTGTGTGCACGACCTGTTCGCGCACACCATGCTCGGCGACACCCCGCTCGGCCGCCCGGTCCTCGGCACCGTCGACACGATCAACGCCCTGAACCGCGGCCAGATCGCCCGCTTCTACAAGAAGCACTACGACCCCACGCACCTGGTCGTCGCAGCGGCCGGCAACGTCGACCACGCCACGGTCGTACGCCAGGTCCGCAAGGCGTTCGAGCGCGCCGGCGCACTCTCCCGCACCGACGCCGTCCCCACGCCGCCGCGCGAGGGTGCCCGCACGCTGCGCACCGCGGGCCGGGTCGAACTGCAGAACCGCAGGACCGAGCAGGCCCATGTGGTCCTCGGCGTGCCGGGACTGGCCCGCACCGACGAGCGCCGCTGGGCACTCGGCGTACTCAACACCGCCCTCGGCGGCGGCATGAGCTCCCGCCTCTTCCAGGAGGTACGGGAGAAGCGCGGCCTTGCGTACAGCGTCTACTCGTACACCTCGGGCTTCGCGGACTGCGGACTCTTCGGCGTGTACGCGGGCTGCCGGCCCAGCCAGGTCCACGACGTCCTCAAGATCTGCCGCGACGAGCTCGACCGCGTCGCGACGGACGGACTCGACGACGAGGAGATCAGCCGCGCGATCGGCCAGCTCTCCGGCTCCACCGTCCTCGGCCTGGAGGACACCGGCGCCCTGATGAACCGGATCGGCAAGAGCGAGCTGTGCTGGGGCGAGCAGATGTCGGTCGACGACATGCTGGCCCGCATCGCGCAGGTGACCCCGGACGACGTCCGCGCGGTGGCGGGCGAGGTCCTCGGACACCGCCCCTCGCTCTCCGTCATCGGCCCGCTCAAGGACAAGCAGGCCGACCGCCTCGACGAAGCGGTCTCCTAAATCCCTTTGTAAGGAAGCAGAGCAATGAGCAAGCTGCGCGTAGCCGTTCTCGGCGCCGGGGGCCGTATCGGCTCCGAGGCGGTACGGGCGGTCGAGGCCGCCGACGACCTGGAACTGGTGGCCGCGCTCGGCCGCGGCGACAGGCTGGAGACCCTCACGGACTCCGGTACCCAGGTCGTGGTCGAGCTCACCACCCCCACGTCGGTGATGGACAACCTCGACTTCTGCGTCCGGCACGGCATCCACGCCGTGGTCGGCACGACCGGCTGGAACGACGAACGGCTCGCGCGGCTCAACACCTGGCTCTCCGACTCACCGGCGACCGGTGTGCTCATCGCGCCGAACTTCTCGATCGGCGCGGTCCTCACGATGAAGTTCGCCCAGCAGGCCGCCCGCTACTTCGAGTCGGTCGAGGTCATCGAGCTCCACCACCCCAACAAGGCCGACGCCCCCTCCGGCACCGCCGCCCGCACCGCCCAGCTGATCGCCCAGGCCCGCCGTGAGGCGGGGCTCGCGCCCCAGCCGGACGCCACCGCGACGGCACTGGCCGGGGCACGAGGCGCCGACGTGGACGGCATCCCGGTCCACTCGGTACGGCTCCGAGGCCTCCTGGCCCACCAGGAGGTCCTGCTCGGGGGCGAGGGCGAGACCCTCACCATCCGGCACGACTCCCTGCACCACAGCAGCTTCATGCCGGGCATCCTGCTCGGCACGCGCCGCGTGGTGACCACTCCGGGCCTCACCTTCGGCCTGGAAAACTTCCTCGACCTGAACTGACTGAGCCCACCGCCATGCGCGCAAAGATCACTTACGCCGTCACCGCTGCCGTCCTGGTCTTCTACTTCGTCCTGGTCGGTAGCCGAGGTGTCCTGCTCATCAAGCACGGCACGCTGCTCACGGTGACCTTCGGGGTCGCCGTGCTGATCCTTCCGGTGATCGGCATCTGGTTCCTCTGGAAGAACACCCAGTTCGTCCGGAGGGCCAACGCCCTGGCCGCCGAACTCGACGCCGAGGGCGGACTGCCCGTCGACGATCTGGTCCGCACCCCGAGTGGGCGCATCGACCGGGAATCGGCCGACGCGGTCTTCGCCCGCCGCAGGGAGGAGACGGAGGACACGCCGGACGACTGGCGCTGCTGGTTCCGCCTCGCTGTCGCCTACCAGGACGCCCGGGACACACCCAGGGCCAGGAAGGCCATGCAGCGGGCCATCGCCCTTCACCGAGGCCGCACACCGGCCGCACCGGCCCCCTCCGGCAACTAGGGGCTGCCGTTGGCCCCGGGATCCCTCCCGGGGCAGAACAAGACCGTCCGGCGTTCTTTCCGAACGCCGGACGGTCTTGTTCTGCCCCGGTCCGCCAGGCCGGGCGGACCGGCGTTCAGCGCTGCCGGTACTCGTCCCCCCATGCCTCGATCGTGTCCGCGGCCCTGTCGAACGCCTCGCCGCGCGCCAGGAAGTCCGCGTTGGAGTCCGTGAGCAGCGGCGGCACGGCGTCCCCGCCCTTGCGTACGACGATCAGGGCCTGGCCCTGCACCGTGCGCGGGAAACCGAGCCACTTCACCGGCTGCTGCACCGTACGGACCGCGGTGGCGCGGTTCCACGGCACGGTCGTGGTCCGGAAGAAGGCCACCCGGCGCACACCGTGCCGGCTGACCCAGGCGCCGATCCGCAGCATCCGCAGGGCGCAGATGATGACCGCGAGGGCCAGGGCGAGACAGGCCCCGGCGCCGGGCAGCGCTCCGGCGAAGGCCGTGATCATCCCGGCGAACAGGATGAACGAGGCAAGCAGCAGCAGGCCGGCCGCGGCGGCGACACGCCAGGGTCCGGGGCGGTAGGGGCGCCGCCAGCTGTCGTGGTCGTCGAACGGCAGCGCGACGTCCTCAGCGCTCGCGTCAAATGCGCGGTCGGCCGTCAGAAAGGGCAGGGGCACGACTGATCCTCACTCACAAGCACGCTCGATTGCTGTGCCCGGTGAGGCTACCGAGGAGGCTACCGACCGGGCCACCCCAGGGGGCCCGGTCGGGTCAGTGCGCCTGTGCGCTCTCGGTCTGCTGGTTGTGCAGCGGCGACTGCTCGGGCCCCAGGGCGGGCAGCCCGAGCAGCAGCGATCCGGCGAGCCCGGCGACCACGACGAGACCGATCAGGGTGCGGCCCGCCTTCTCGGAGAGAGAGGCGCGCTCCCGAGGGGGCGGTGTGACATTACTGCGGAATCGGTCGGCCTCGGCCACGAACGAGAACGGGACGGATTCACGCCGGCGGAACATGAGGAAGCTCTCCTTGAACTCTGATTCGGGTGGTGCTACTGAGTCAGACGCTCAGGAAGCCCGTTCGGTGCCCCGAATCACCGAATTGACCGAAGAAATCATCGAACGGGCGGTGCTGCCCTCGTTGTCAGTGGCGGCCCGTAGAGTGGGCGCCGCCCGAGCGACGCCATTGGAAGGACCCCGCCGGTGACCGAGACCCCCGAGCCCGCAAAGCCCAGCTTCCGCAGCGATGTCACCGTTGAACTGGTGAAACACGCCGCCGGTGATGCCGACGTGCTGTTCGCCGCCCGCGTTTCCACGGCCGGTGAGCAGTCCCTCGAAGAGGTCACCAAGGACCCTGAGCGCTCCAAGGGGCTCATCAACTACTTGATGCGGGACCGGCACGGAAGCCCGTTCGAGCACAACTCGATGACCTTCTTCATCAGCGCCCCGATCTTCGTGTTCCGCGAGTTCATGCGGCACCGCGTCGGCTGGTCGTACAACGAGGAATCGGGCCGCTACCGGGAGCTGGAGCCGGTCTTCTACGTCCCGGGGGAGTCCCGCAAGCTCGTCCAGCAGGGCCGTCCCGGCAAGTACGAGTTCGTCGAGGGCACGGAGGCGCAGGCGGAGCTCACGAGCCGCGCCATGGAGGCCTCCTACCGTCAGGCGTACGAGGCCTATCAGGAGATGCTCGCGGCAGGAGTGGCCCGTGAGGTCGCCCGCGCGGTCCTCCCGGTCGGCCTGTTCTCGTCGATGTACGCCACGTGCAACGCCCGCTCGCTGATGCACTTCCTCGGCCTGCGCACCCAGCACGAGCTCGCGAAGGTTCCGTCGTTCCCGCAGCGGGAGATCGAGATGGTCGGCGAGCAGATGGAAGCGCACTGGGCACAGCTCATGCCGCTTACCCATGCAGCCTTCAACAAAAATGGACGGGTTGCCCCGTAGGCAGTGTCCGTATTGCGGCGTTTCGTGAAGTTCATCTAGGCTGATCAAACGGACCCGGCACTGCTTGAACCCCCGAGCAGGCAGTGCCGGGCTCCTCTTGCTTGTCCCCCCGAGGGGACACCGGGCGCCGAGCAACGAGTAGCGTGGTACCCATGGCTCCGATCTCCACTCCGCAGACCCCCTTCGGGCGGGTCCTCACCGCTATGGTCACGCCCTTCACGGCGGACGGCGCACTCGACCTCGACGGTGCCCAGCGGCTCGCTACTCATCTGGTGGACGCAGGCAACGACGGCCTGATCATCAACGGCACCACCGGCGAGTCCCCGACCACCAGCGACGCGGAAAAAGACCAGCTCGTACGGGCTGTGCTGGAGGCGGTCGGAGACCGGGCACACATCGTCGTCGGCATCGGCACCAATGACACCCGTCACAGCGTCGAGCTCGCACGCACCGCGGAGCGCGCCGGCGCGCACGGCCTCCTCGCGGTCACCCCTTACTACAACAAGCCGCCGCAGGAGGGACTCCTCCGCCACTTCACGGCGATCGCGGACTCCACCGGCCTGCCGGTGATGCTCTACGACATCCCCGGCCGCAGCGGTGTACCGATCGACACGGAGACCCTGGTCCGGCTGGCCGAGCACCCGCGCATCGTGGCCAACAAGGACGCCAAGGGTGACCTCGGCCGCGCCAGCTGGGCCATCGCACAGTCCGGCCTGGCCTGGTACTCGGGCGACGACATGCTGAACCTGCCGCTTCTGTCGGTCGGCGCTGTCGGCTTCGTCTCTGTCGTCGGTCATGTCGTCACCCCGGACCTGCGGGCCCTCATCGAGGCCTACCTCGGCGGAGACGTACAGAAGGCCACGGAGATCCACCAGAAGCTGCTGCCCGTGTTCACCGGCATGTTCCGCACGCAGGGCGTGATCACCACCAAGGCCGCACTGACTCTCCAGGGCCTCCCGGCAGGCCCGCTGCGCCTCCCCCTGGTGGAACTCAGCGCACAGGAAACGGCTCAGCTCAAGATCGATCTCGCCGCCGGCGGGGTACAGCTGTAACCACAGACTTCACAACTGAATACGCGAGGAACCTCGCAACAGAGCAACACCAAAGACAACAGCAAGTGCACGAATGACATGCGCGCCACGTGCCCAAGCGGTACGTGGCGTGCGTGGTAAGGAGAGTCTTTTGAGTCATCCGCATCCTGAACTCGGCACCCCGCCGAAGCTCCCGAAGGGCGGCCTGCGGGTCACCCCCCTGGGCGGCCTCGGCGAAATCGGCCGCAACATGACGGTCTTCGAGTACGGCGGCCGCCTGCTCATCGTCGACTGCGGCGTTCTCTTCCCGGAGGAGGAGCAGCCCGGAATCGACCTGATCCTTCCGGACTTCACCACCATCCGCGACCGCCTCGACGACGTCGAGGGCATCGTCCTGACGCACGGACACGAGGACCACATCGGTGGTGTCCCGTATCTGCTGCGTCTGAAGCCGGACATCCCGCTCATCGGCTCCAAGCTGACCCTCGCGCTCATCGAGGCGAAGCTTCAGGAGCACCGCATCCGTCCGTACACCCTTGAGGTCAAGGAGGGGCAGCGCGAGCGCCTCGGAGTCTTCGACTGCGAGTTCATCGCGGTCAACCACTCCATCCCGGACGCTCTCGCGGTCGCCATCCGTACGCCCGCGGGCCTGGCTGTCGCCACCGGTGACTTCAAGATGGACCAGCTGCCGCTGGACGGCCGTCTCACCGATCTGCACGCGTTCGCGAGGCTGAGCGAGGAAGGCATCGACCTTCTGCTCTCCGATTCCACGAACGCGGAGGTCCCTGGCTTCGTCCCGCCCGAGCGGGACATCCAGAACGTTCTGCGGACGGTCTTCGCCAACGCCCAGAAGCGCATCATCGTGGCGAGCTTCGCCAGCCACGTGCACCGCATCCAGCAGATCCTCGACACGGCCCACGAGTACGGCCGCCGGGTCGCCTTCGTCGGCCGCTCGATGGTCCGGAACATGGGGATCGCCCGTGATCTGGGCTACCTGAAGGTTCCCGCCGGCCTGGTCGTCGACGTGAAGACCCTCGACGATCTGCCGGACGACGAGGTCGTGCTGGTCTGTACGGGTTCGCAGGGCGAGCCGATGGCGGCCCTGTCCCGGATGGCCAACCGTGACCACCAGATCCGCATCGTCCAGGGTGACACCGTCATCCTGGCCTCGTCGCTGATCCCGGGCAACGAGAACGCGGTGTACCGCGTGATCAACGGCCTGACCCGCTGGGGGGCCAACGTCGTCCACAAGGGCAACGCCAAGGTCCATGTCTCCGGCCACGCCTCGGCCGGCGAGCTGCTGTACTTCTACAACATCTGCAAGCCGAAGAACCTGATGCCGGTCCACGGAGAGTGGCGTCACCTCAGGGCCAACGCGGAGCTGGGCGCTCTCACCGGTGTCCCGAAGGACCACATCGTCATCGCGGAAGACGGCGTGGTCGTCGACCTGATCGACGGCAAGGCCAAGATCGTCGGCAAGGTCCAGGCCGGCTACGTGTACGTCGACGGGCTCTCGGTCGGCGATGTCACCGAGACCTCGCTCAAGGACCGCCGCATCCTCGGCGACGAGGGGATCATCTCGGTCTTCATCGTGGTCGACAGCTCCTCCGGCAAGATCGTGGGCGGCC
The DNA here is from genome assembly GCF_055568375.1 of Streptomyces sp. NPDC026062. Lineage (NCBI taxonomy): Bacteria > Bacillati > Actinomycetota > Actinomycetes > Kitasatosporales > Streptomycetaceae > Streptomyces > Streptomyces sp. NPDC026062. The sequence goes on along the minus strand of NZ_JBVHOQ010000009.1, from coordinate 694 downwards.
CCCACATCCAGGCCCGCGGATCCGGCATCGACGACTCGGCGTTCAGCGCGGTCGTACCGAAGGTCGAAGAGGCGCTCAACAAGTCGGCCCAGGACGGCGTGATGGAGCCGCACCAGCTCCAGCAGCTGGTCCGTCGCACCGTGGGCAAGTGGGTCTCCGACACCTACCGCCGACGCCCGATGATCCTCCCCGTCGTCGTCGAGGTCTGACCTCAGACAGGCGCGAACTCCGGAGCGGGGCGCCCCGATTTGCATCGGGGCGCCCCGCTCCAGTACGTTTACCTCTCCGCCTCACCGGGAAGCACCGCGCACACATGTGCGCAGGAGGCCCCCAGGTAGAACGGAAATTCCGACTCGAAACTTCTGATAAAGTCGGATCCGCCGAAAGGCAAGGCCACTTCAACGGCCACCGGAAATCAAATTCGAACCGGAAACGGTACGGAATGAGTCTGGTAAGGTTGAAACCGCCGGAAAGGGAAGCGCGAAAGCGAAGAACTGGAAAGCGAAAATGCGAGACCCGCTTCGACCGGGAATCGGACACGAAAGAGTCTGATAGAGTCGGAAACGCAAGACCGAAGGGAAGCGCCCGGAGGAAAGCCCCAGAAAATGTTCTGAGGTGAGTACAAAGGAAGCGTCCGTTCCTTGAGAACTCAACAGCGTGCCAAAAGTCAACGCCAGATACGTTGATACCCCGA